>NZ_JARPVX010000030.1:0-40779 GCF_033947565.1 Lichenihabitans sp. Uapishka_5 | reverse complement strand
GACATCGGCCGCCCGCAGGTCGGCCACCACCGGCAGGCCGAGCCGGTCCGCCAGCGCGCCGGCGTCGCCAATCTGCACCGTCAGTCGGGCCTCGGGCCTGTGCAGCACCGTTTGCCCATGAAATCCCACGAGGTCAACGCCGGCCCGGTCGATGGCATGCCGGTCGAGAAAGTTTTCGACCGCTTCCGCATGCAGGGCCGTGAGGCGCCGCTCCGCTTCGGCTAGCGGTTGCGGCCGCGCGGCGCGGTCGGTGAGTACCGTGGCGGCGGCCAAGGCCGCGCGCAGGAGGGCGCGATCGGCCTCTGCATAAGGAAAGCCATCGCTCGGGCCGAAGCGCAACGCCGCCTCGCCGTCGGTGTCCAGCAAAGCGACGTCGATGCCGTCCATCGAGGTGCCGCTCATCAGCCCGATCGCGCGCATGCCGTGCCCCCCGCCGCGGCGCCCTCGGTTGCCAGGGGGCGACCGACCCCCTAAGCACCAGCCGAGCCGGACGCATCCTCGCCGGTCGAGCTTAACACAGTGCTGCCGTGCCGCGCCCCGGGGTGCGTGGCGGCGGCCCGGAACCCTTAAGCGATGTCCGACACGCCCAAGCCGCAATCCGACTTCCTGCGCCTGATGACCGAGCGCGGCTACCTGCACCAGGCATCCGACCTCGCCGGCATCGACGCGCTGGCGCTGAAGGGCGAGCTGACCACCTATGTGGGCTACGACTGCACGGCGCCGTCGTTCCACGTCGGCAATCTCCTGTCGATCATGATGCTGCATTGGCTGCAGCAGACCGGCAACAAGCCCGTGGTGCTGATGGGCGGCGGCACCACCCAGGTCGGCGACCCCTCCGGCAAGGACCAAAGCCGGCAGATGTTGACGCTCGACGGCATCGAAGCCAACAAGGCCAGCCTGAAGCGAACCTTTGCGCGACTGCTGCGCTTCGGCGACGGCGCCACGGACGCCACCATGGTGGACAATGCCGACTGGCTGACGCGGCTCAACTACATCGCCTTCCTGCGCGACGTCGGCCGGCATTTCTCGGTCAACCGCATGTTGTCGATGGACAGCGTCAAGCTCAGGCTTGAGCGCGAGCACGAATTGTCGTTCCTCGAATTCAACTACATGTGTCTGCAGGCCTATGACTTCGTCGAGCTGAACCGCCGGCATGGCATGCGCATGCAGATGGGCGGCTCCGACCAATGGGGCAACATCGTCACCGGCATCGACCTCGGCCGCCGGATGGGGACGCCGCAACTCTACGCCCTGACGTGTCCGCTGATCACCACAGCGTCCGGCGCCAAGATGGGCAAGTCGGCGCAGGGCGCCATGTGGCTGAACGCCGATATGAAGTCGCCCTACGACTATTGGCAGTTCTGGCGCAACACCGAGGACGCCGATGTCGGGCGGTTCCTCAAACTCTACACGCTGCTCGGGCTCGACGAGGTGGCGCGGCTGGCGGCGCTCGGGGGCGCCGAGATCAACGAGGCCAAGAAGGTGCTGGCCACCGAGGCGACCGCGCTGATGCATGGCCGCGAGGAGGCCGACCGGGCCGCCGCGACGGCCCAGCAGACCTTTGTCGAGGGCGTGACCGCGGCCGACCTGCCGAGCGTCACCGTGCCGGCGCCGGAATGGGAGGCGGGTCTCGGCGTGCTGGCCGCCTTTGTGCGGGCCGGCCTCGTGGCCTCGACCGGCGAAGCGCGCCGCCAGATCAAGGGGGGCGGCCTCAGGATCAACGACATGCCGCTGACCGATGATCGCCGCGTGCTGACCGAGGCCGACCGGGTAGCCGATGGCGCCGTCAAATTGTCGCTCGGCCGCAAGAAGCACGTCCTCGTCAAGGTCGATTGACCTCCCACCCTTGTCGGAGCCGCCCATGGATTTCGCGATTCCGTCCTCGGTGCTGGTCACGGGCGCCGCAGGCAATCTCGGCCGCAAGCTGGTTTCGGCGCTGCTGCAGGCACCTTGGTGCCGCCGGGTCGTCGGGCTCGACCTCGCGGCCGTGCCCGAGTCCTCCGCCGACGACCGCCTGAGTTTCGTCACCGGCGACCTGACCGACCCTGCCGGATCCTGGGTCGAGGCCCTCGTGGGTCTCGATGCCGTGGTGCATCTGGCGGCCGAGAACCCGGACGTCGACGCGACATGGCTCCAGGCGGCGCGGTCCTTCGACATGACCGCCAATCTGGGGCTCGCGGCGGCTCGGCACGGCGTGCGGCGGTTCGTCTTCGCTTCCTCGAACCACGTCATGGGCGGCTACAAGGATGCGCCGCTCGCCGATCGGCTTCGCCCCAGTGGTCTCACCGCCACATTGCCGCCTGCGCCGGGCACGCGATGGCACGACGGCACGCGCCAGCAGGACTCGACCGCTTACGCGACGGCAAAGCTGATGGGGGAGCGCTTTTGTGCCGCGATGGCGGCGGGATCGGGCGGCAGCCTGACGAGCGTCGCGCTGCGCATCGGCTGGGCCCAGCCCGGCGACAACCGGCCTGACACGATCAGCCACGCCGGCTCGGTGATCGGCGGCTTGCCTGAGGCTGACACCCCGGAGGCACGGCGCGATCTGCGCTGGTTTCGCGGCATGTGGCTCTCGAACCCGGATCTCGCGGCGCTGGCGCTGGCAGCGGTTTCGGCCGACCCGTCCGCCTGGCCACAGCCCGGCATCGTGGTGAATGGCGTATCGAATAACCGGGATACGGATTGGGATCTCGCCAGCGGCGCGCGCCTGATCGGCTACCGGCCCGGAAGCGATCTCTTCGCCGAACTCAACCTGTAATTCCAACCTTCATCGGTCGTACCCTCTCGACGACCCTCATTCCGGGGCGACGCAGCCGAACCCGGAACCGGTGTGCTCCGGCCCGCGACGCCGAGGCTCTCCGGTTCCGGGTCTGCGCTGCGCTTGCCCGGAATGAAGGACCCGTCGTCGTCAACGCAGCTTGGTATGAGGCGCTGCTTTCAGGCGCCGGCCGCCATCCAGCGTTGCAGGTCGTCCCCGGCCCGCGCCGTGAAGGCGCGCTTCTTGGCCATCGCCTTTTCGGGGCCGCGCAGCCGCTTGCCGTCCGTCGCCTTAGGGGCGGCCTCGAGCGGCGGGAACAGGCCGAAATTGACGTTCATCGGCTGGAACGAGGGCGGGCCCGCATCCACCACCGCGATATGTCCGCCGGTGATGTGGTTCAGCAGGGCGCCGAGCGCCGTCGTGACGGGCGGCATGGCGAAGTCGCGACCGAGACGCTCGGCAGCGGCGAGCCGGCCAGCCACGAGTCCGATGGCGGCGCTTTCCACATAGCCTTCACAGCCGGTGATCTGCCCGGCGAAGCGCAGGCGCGGCATGGCTTTCAGGCGGAGCCGCGTGTCGAGCACGCGGGGCGAGTTCAGGAACGTGTTGCGGTGCAGGCCGCCGAGCCGGGCGAATTCGGCCTTTTCGAGGCCGGGGATGGTGCGGAACACCCGAACCTGGTCGGCATGCTTCAGCTTCGTCTGGAAGCCGACCATGTTGTAGAGGGTGCCGAGCGCATTGTCCTGGCGGAGCTGGATGATGCCATAGGGCTTGACGGTGGGGTTATGCGGGTTGGTGAGGCCGACGGGCTTCATCGGCCCGAACCGCAGCGTCTCGGCCCCCCGCTCGGCCATCACCTCGATGGGCAGGCAGCCGTTGAAATAGGGCGTGCCCTCCCATTGCTTGAAGCTCGTCGTGTCGCCGGCCCGCAACGCTTCGATGAAGGCGAAATAGCCGTCGCGGTCGAGCGGGCAATTGATGTAGTCGGCCCCCGTGCCGCCCGGTCCGGCCTTGTCGTAGCGCGACTGGAACCACGCCTTACCCATGTCGATCGAGTCGCGGTAGACGATGGGCGCGATGGCGTCGAAGAAGGCGAGCTCCTGCTCGCCCGTCAGGGTGCCGACCGCCGCCGCGAGGGCCGGGGATGTGAGGGGGCCGGTGGCGACGATCACCAGGTCCCAATCGGCTGGCGGCAGCCCGGCCACCTCGTTGCGGTCGATCGTGACGAGCGGGTGGGCTTCGAGCGTGGCGGTGACGGCCTGCGAAAAGCCGTCGCGGTCGACCGCGAGCGCGCCGCCGGCCGGCACCTGATGCTTGTCGGCCGCCGCCATGATGAGCGACGACAGGGTCCGCATTTCGCGATGGATCAAGCCGACCGCATTCGTATCGGCATCGTCGGAGCGGAACGAATTGGAGCAGACCAGCTCGGCGAAGCCATCCGTATGATGCGCTTCGGTGGGCCGAACGGGTCGCATCTCGTGCAACACCACCGGGACACCGGCTTCGGCGATCTGAAAGGCGGCCTCGCTGCCGGCCAGGCCGGCACCGATGACGTGAACGGGGGGAAGGGTGCTCATCGGAGGCTTCTAGCAGGCCCTCCGTGACCCTCAAACGGCAAAACGCCCACCGTGGGAGGACGGCGGGCGTTTGTTGAGGCCACAGGGCCAGAACCCTGCCGCCACTCAAAATGAATGGGTGGCTTAGCTCTGGAGGCTCTGGCGAGCCACCGTGCTGATGTCGGCGCGGCCGATGCCAAGATCGCTCAACTCGCGATCCGACAGGCGGGACAGTTCGCGAACCGAGTCGCGGAACCGGCGCCAGGTCACGTACTTCAGGGTCAGGGTCTTGAACATGGGATGTTGTCCTTGCATCGGCGGGTCACCCTGTCGGGCTTGCCCGCAACCATCGGGTTGATGCAGTGCAATATACAGACGCTCAGCACCTTGAGAATTGCTCAATCATCCCAGTCAGCCATGCGTTCATCGCATGGTCCGGCGCGACACTTCGTTAAGAGTTTCGCGATAGCGGGCATTTCGGGCCTGTCGAGGCCAATTTCCGGTGTCCCGTGCGCGCATACCGCATGTGTCAACCGCATGACGCAACGCTTCAGAGGACGCCGGATTTCGCCCCCAGGGTGGTCCTGCAGGCGACAGGCTCGCCCTATTCGGCCGCCCTTTGCAGGGGCCTGCGGTCCAGCACCTCGCGCAGGAAGCGTCCTGTGTGGCTTTCCGGGTTCTGGGCGATCTCTTCCGGGCTTCCGGTCGCCACCACCCGGCCGCCGCCGTCGCCGCCCTCCGGACCCATGTCGATCACATAGTCGGCCGTCTTGATGACCTCGAGGTTGTGCTCGATCACCACCACGGTATTGCCCTGGTCGACCAACTCGTGCAGCACCTCGAGCAGCTTTGCGACATCGTGGAAATGCAGGCCGGTGGTGGGCTCGTCCAGGATGTAGAGAGTACGGCCCGTCGAGCGGCGCGACAGTTCCTTCGACAGCTTGACGCGCTGCGCTTCGCCGCCCGACAGCGTGTTGGCCTGCTGGCCGACCCGGATGTAACCGAGCCCCACCCGCGCCAGCGTGTCCATCTTGTCTCGGATGGAGGGCACCGGGCGGAACAAGGTCGCGGCTTCCTCGACCGACATGTCGAGCACGTCGGCGATCGAGCGGTCGCGATATTTCACTTCGAGCGTTTCGCGCCCGTAGCGCTTGCCCTTGCAGACGTCGCAGGTGACGTAGATGTCGGGCAAGAAGTGCATCTCGATCTTGATGACGCCGTCCCCCTGGCACGCTTCGCAGCGGCCGCCCTTGACGTTGAACGAGAAGCGTCCGGGCTGGTAGCCGCGGGCCTTCGACTCGGGCAGGCCCGCGAACCAGTCGCGGATGGGCGTGAAGGCGCCCGTATAGGTGGCGGGGTTCGAGCGCGGCGTCCGGCCGATCGGCGACTGGTCGATGTCGATCACCTTGTCGAGGTGTTCGAGACCGATCAGGTCGGTGAAAGCCGCCGGATGCTCGATGGCGCCGTTGAGCCTGCGGGCCACGGCCTTGTAGAGGGTGTCGACCACAAGGGTCGACTTGCCGCCGCCCGACACGCCGGTGACGCAGGTGAAGGTGCCGAGCGGGATGTCGACCGACACATCCTTCAGGTTGTTGCCGCGAGCGCCGACGATCTGCAGGTGTTCACCCCCCTTGGGCGAGCGGCGATGGCGCGGCACCCCGACCATGCGGACACCCGTGAGGTATTGTCCGGTCATCGAATTGGGGTCGGCCATGATCTCGGCCGGCGTGCCGACCGAAACGATCTCGCCGCCATGGATGCCGGCCCCCGGCCCGACATCCACCACATAGTCGGCGGCCCGGATGGCATCCTCGTCGTGTTCCACCACAATGACGCTGTTGCCGAGGCCCCGCAGCCGCCGCAGGGTGTCGAGCAGGCGCTCGTTGTCGCGCTGGTGCAGGCCGATGGAGGGCTCGTCCAGCACGTAGAGCACGCCCGTCAGCCCCGAGCCGATTTGTGATGCCAGCCGGATGCGCTGGCTTTCGCCGCCCGACAGCGTGCCGGCGGCGCGCGACAGGGTGAGGTAGTCGAGCCCCACGTCGAGCAGGAACGACAGGCGGTCGCGGATTTCCTTCAGGATGCGGGCCGCGATTTCGTTGCGCTTGGCGTCGAGCCGCTCCGGCAGCCCCTCGAACCAGACCTTGGCCTTGCGGATCGACAGGTCCGACACCGCCGCGATGGTTTCCCGGTCGATCTTCACGGCGAGAGCCTCGGGCTTCAGCCGGGCGCCGCCGCAGGCGACGCAGGGCGTGGCGCCCATGAAGCGCGAGATCTCCTCGCGGGCGAACTCGCTTTCGGTTTCCTTGAAGCGGCGTTCGAGGTTGCGCACCACGCCCTCGAAGGGTTTCGTCACCCCATAGGCACGCGCCCCATCATTATAGGTGAAGGTCACCTCGGTCTTGCCGGTGCCGAACAGCACCGCCTGCCGCATCTCCTCGGGCAGCGCGTCCCACTTGGTGTCCATCTTGCACTTGAAGTGCTTGGCCAAGGCTTCGAGGGTCTGGCCGTAATAGGGCGATGTCGACTTGGCCCAGGGCGCCACGACGCCGCGCTTCAGCGTGAGCTTCGGATCGGGGATCACCCGTTCCGGGTCGACCGTCATCTGCGACCCAAGGCCGGCGCAGGTTGGGCAGGCCCCGAACGGGTTGTTGAAGGAGAACAGCCGCGGCTCGATCTCGGGGATCGTGAAGCCGGAAACCGGACAAGCGAATTTCGACGAGAACGTGAGAACAGGGCCGTAACCCTCGATCGCCTCGGCAAATTCCACCTCGGCGATGCCATCCGCCAGGTCGAGTGCCGTTTCGAAACTCTCCGCCAGGCGGGTGGCGATGTCGGGCCGCACCACGAGGCGGTCCACCACCACGGCAATGTCGTGCTTCAGCTTCTTGTCGAGCGCCGGAACGTCGTCGATGTCGTGAAATTCGCCATCGATCTTTAGGCGTTGGAAGCCTTTCTTCTGAAACTCGGCGATCTCCTTGCGGTATTCGCCCTTGCGGCCCCGCACCACGGGCGCCAGCAGGTAGAGGCGCGTGCGGTCGGGCAGGGCCAGAACCCGGTCCACCATCTGGCTCACGGTCTGGCTTTCGATCGGCAGGCCGGTCGCGGGCGAATAGGGAATGCCGACGCGCGCCCACAGGAGGCGCATGTAGTCGTGGATCTCCGTCACGGTGCCAACGGTCGAGCGCGGGTTCTTGGAGGTGGTCTTCTGCTCGATCGAGATGGCGGGCGACAGGCCGTCGATCTGGTCGACATCGGGCTTGCCCATCATCTCGAGGAATTGCCGGGCATAGGCCGACAGCGACTCGACATAGCGCCGCTGCCCTTCGGCATAGATGGTGTCGAAAGCGAGCGACGACTTGCCCGAACCCGACAGCCCGGTGAACACCACCAGCTTGTCGCGCGGGATCGTCAGGTCGACGTTCTTCAGATTGTGCTCGCGTGCCCCACGGATGGTGATGGCACGGCCCTCGAACAATTGCTCCACCTGTCCAGCCGTCACGGCCGCGACGGCTTTCGACGCGGGCGGCTTCGGGGCGGCAATCTTCTGGCGAGGCGGCATCGGCAAGGGACCGGAACGAGGGGCGTGACCCCCATGTAAGTCGCAGGAAGCCGCGCGTCAGCAGGCAGGCGCGACTCAGGCCTGCGATGATTGTGCGCCAGGCTAGAACGAAGCAGGAACGCAAGCAATGCCGGGATATCCCGCACGTCCTTGCGAGCGAAGCGAAGCATACCAGAACCGCGGCGCCGCGGGCTGTGCCGCAACGACGGCGACGCCTCGCGATGACGCGTCGGTCCAGGCCCGCCATCCTGTGGTTGGGGACAAGCCGGGAAGAGTTGCAGCGGCCCGGATCGGATTAAGCTAGGATACCGGTAATTGAGAGGACCTGAGCCATGGCGGGAAGCGTCAACAAGGTAATCCTGATCGGCAATCTCGGCGCCGATCCGGAAGTGCGTCGCATGACGTCGGGCGATGCGGTGGTGAACCTCCGCCTCGCCACCACCGAAAGCTGGCGCGACAAGCAGTCGGGCGAGCGCAAGGACAAGACCGAATGGCACCGCGTGGTGATCTTCAACGAGAACCTCGCCAAGATCGCGGAGCAGTACCTGAAGAAGGGCTCCAAGGTTTATGTCGAGGGGCAGCTGCAGACGCGCAAATACACCGACAAGGACGGCGCTGAGAAGTACAACACCGAGATTGTCCTGCAACGCTATCGCGGTGAGCTCACGCTGATGGATAGCCGCGGTGCTGGCGGCGGCGGCGGCGGTGGCGACTACGGCGACGATGCCGGCTACGAGGGTGGATCGGGCGGCGGTGGCGGTGGCCGCAGCTTCGGCCGACCGTCCGGCGGCGGCGAAAGCCGGGGTGGCGAGAGCCGCGGAAGCGGCGGCGGCGGGCGCAGCAATCTGTCGGAAACGCTCGACGACGACATCCCGTTCTGAAAGCCGTTCAGGCGGGGTGGCCTTCACCTCGCCTGGATCGGTAACTCACCGCCGAGTCTCAGACGATGGTTTCGTCAGGCGCGGCCGCGCTGGCTTCGGGTCGGCTCGACGAGATGGCGGACGAACATGGAGATTTCCGACCGGCGAGACCGCGCGTCGGTCACCTGCTCGTCGAGGCCGAGCCGCCACGCCAAGTCGTGCCGGCCGGGGTCGCGGCCGAGGTCCTCGATGGCCGCCGCGTAGCCCTCCACGTCAGCCTCCGATCGCGCCAGCTTCTGATCGACGATCTCCTCGCCCTGACGCCGAAGCGCATCGGCGATCTCCTCGAGCGGCAGCTCGGGATGGTACTGCACGCCCCAGAACACGCCACCGTCATGGCGGATTTCGGCGGCCTGCACGGTGGTGACCCGGTTCGTGGCCAGCAGCGTGCTTCCGGGCGGCAAGGCCTCGACCTCGTCCGAGTGGAGCGACAAGGCGTCGAATACGTCGGGCCGCTCTGACAACAGGGGATGATCCTGTCCGGCCGCGGTGCGCAGGATGCGGCGGCCGATCCCGACCTCGTGGCCCCGCTTGTTCTGCCGGACCCGTCCCCCTGCGGCTGCCACTGCGATCTGCAAGCCGGCGCAGGAGCCGAAGCACGGCGTCGCGGAAGCGAAGACGGCCTGCATGAAGCTGAGCTGGCGCCGCACCGCCGGGCTTTCCTCATAAACATGCAGCGGAGAGCCGGCCAGGAACACCGCATCATAGCCCGCGAGATCCCGCGAAGGCTCACCGGCGGGACCGGCTTCGACCGTCTGCACCAGTTCGCACGCGGCGCCCGGCACCATGGCGCGCAACAGGTCGGCAAAGGATTCACCGCTGCTGCGGCCGGTGACCTGGCGCCGTTCTTGTCGCGCCTCGGCGGTCTCGCTTTCAGACACCAGAAATGCGGGCGGACGGCTCACGATGTTTGTTCCATAGCCAGCAACATGGGCCTCGATCCCGCCCCGGCCATCAACTGCGCCGAGTTGCCGCTGCAAAGGGGGCATCGGAATGACGCCGAGGACCGCAACACATGCGGCTTCGCTCGTTCCCTCCGGGACGGCCGCCATGGTGCGGGACCATAGGCCCGTGGTGCCATTCGGTCGCAAGTATGAGCGTTCGCCGCGACGCCATCTCGCGTGACATTCCGCTCTCAGGCTTCGTACACTCCGGTTTCGCGGCCCGTCGAAGCGACATCCATGCTGTGCTTCCTTCCTCCCGTCCCGCCGATGCGGCCGGAGCCCCGTCCTGAGCGCGAAACGCCCCAGGCCGCGCGGGCCGCCCAGGCCGTGATCCTGATCTTCGTGGTGTTGAACATCCTGTTCGTGATGACCGGCATGCTGCCGCTCCTGGCGAAGAACGATCCGCGCAAGCAAAACCCAGCCCTTCGACGTCCTGTGGCCTGCCTCGCCTGGAGTGATGCCAGCATGGCCGATTGTGCGGTGGCGCAGCATAGGAGCGGCCATGGCGATCAGCATTGACCCGACGCGACCTTTTGCGACAGGCGCGCCAGCCGGGCCGGCGCGTTGACGCCGCATGACACAGCAGCGCCAAGCCCAGAACGATCATTCGACCGTCGCCCAGCTCAAGGCTGACATCGATGCCGGCCGCACGGGCGACAAGGTCGCCAATGCGGATCCAGGGCTATCGCCGCTCGGCACCGACGACGAGGCGGCCGGCAATCCGGTGTCGCCCGATCGGATCGACATGGCGCGTCGTATCGAGACCCGGATCGGCGCCGCGGCAGGCCCGGCGGTGCGCGACACCACCAGCCCGAAAGGCGTCTCCATTGGTCTGATGGTCGGCGTCATCGTGGTGATCGCCATTGTGGTGGCGGCGGCCGTGTTCTTCCGGTGAGGCGTGGATGGCGCGCCTTCTGGCGCGTTGCGCTCGCCGGTTCGAGCGTCTTCCTCGCGCATGCCGTCCTTGCGCAGTCTCTGCCGCAGAGCCACGGGACTCCATACGGCTGCTGGTCGATGAGCGATCCGGTGGAGCGGCTCAGTTGCTTCGACATGGCGATTGGTCCGCCTGTGACGGCCGAATCCGGTTCGGATCCGAGCGACCGCCAAGTCTCGTCCGCCGTCGATGAGGCGAAACCGACGCCGCCGTCCCAATGAAGCGATCTCCAGCCCTGGTCGCCGCGCCCATGCCCCTAGGCCGGCTGGCGAAAAGGCGATAAAGCTCGTCCTTGGAATTCGAAGGGGTCAGGCTCGCGCGGCCGCCCGGCGCAGCCTGGAACGGATGAGTTTTGGCCGAGACTGACAACAAGCCGGAGGACGCGTCGGGCATCCGTCCCGTGTCCATCGCGGAGGAGATGAAGCGCTCCTACCTCGATTACGCCATGAGCGTGATCGTCAGCCGGGCGCTGCCGGATGTGCGCGACGGCTTGAAGCCCGTGCATCGGCGTATCTTTTTCTCGATGAACGAAAACGGCCACATGCCCGAAAAGGCGCATGTGAAGTCGGCCCGTATCGTCGGCGACGTGATGGGTAAGTACCATCCGCATGGCGACAGCGCGATCTACGATGCCTTGGTGCGGATGGCGCAAAGCTTCTCGATGCGCTTGCCGCTGATCGACGGGCAGGGCAACTTCGGCTCCATCGACGGCGACCCGCCGGCGGCCATGCGCTACACCGAATCGCGCCTCGCCAAGCCGGCGCTGGCGCTGCTCGCCGACATCGACGAGGACACGGTCGATTTCCAGCCGAACTACGACGGCAAGGAACACGAGCCGGTTGTTCTGCCGGCGCGCTTCCCGAATCTGCTGGTCAACGGCGCCGGCGGCATCGCGGTCGGCATGGCCACCAACATCCCGCCCCACAATCTCGGCGAGATCCTGGACGCCGCCATCGCGGTGCTGGAACAGCCCGACATCGACACCGAGGCGCTGATCGAGATCGTGCCCGGCCCGGATTTCCCAACCGGCGGCTCGATCATCGGGCGCAGTGGCATCCGTTCGGCCTATAACACCGGACGCGGCTCCATCCTGATGCGGGCCAAGGTCGAGGTGGAAACGCTGCGGCGCGAGCGCGAAGCGCTGATCGTCTCGGAGATCCCCTACCAGGTCAACAAGACCACTTTGATCGAGAAGATCGCCGAGATGGTGCGCGAAAAGCGCATCGAGGGCATCTCGGAATTGCGCGACGAATCCGATCGCGACGGCATGCGGATCGTCATCGAGCTGAAGCGCGATGCCGTGTCGGACGTGGTGCTGAACCAGCTCTGGCGCTTCACTCAGCTGCAGTCGAGCTTCGGCTGCAACATGATCGCGCTGAACGGCGGCCGGCCCGAGATGCTGACGCTGCGCGACATTCTAGTGGCCTTCGTGGATTTCCGCGAAACGGTGGTCACCCGGCGCACCAAGTTCCGCCTCACCAAGGCGCGCGACGCCGCCCACATCCAGGTCGGCCTCGCCATCGCGGTGGCCAATATCGACGAGGTGATCCGGCTGATCCGCACCGCGCCCGATACTGGCGCCGCGCGCGAATCGTTGATGGCACGGGCCTGGCCGGCACGCGACATGGCGCCTCTCATCCTGCTGATCGCCGACCCGCGCCATGCGCTTGGCGAGGACGGCACCTATCGTCTGTCGGAAGCGCAGGCGCGGGCCATCCTCGAGTTGCGGCTCGCCCGTTTGACGGCGCTCGGCCGCGACGAGATCGCCGAACAATTGAACAAACTGGCGGCCGAGATCGCCGACCTGCTCGACATCCTGAGCTCGCGCGTCCGCATCCACGACATCATCAAGGGCGAGTTGCTGGCGCTGAAGACCAGCTTCGCCACGCCACGCCGCACCGAGATCCTCGACAGCGTCGCCGACCTCGACGACGAGGACCTGATCCAGCGCGAGGACATGGTCGTCACCGTCAGCCACGGCGGCTACATCAAGCGGGTGCCGCTCTCGACCTACCGGGCGCAGCGGCGCGGCGGCAAGGGTCGCTCGGCCATGCAGACCCGCGACGAGGATTTCGTGGCCCGGCTGTTCGTGGCCTCGACCCACACGCCCGTGCTGTTCTTCTCGTCGCGGGGGCAGGCCTACAAGGAAAAGGTGTGGCGGCTGCCGCTCGCGGCCCCGCAGGCGCGCGGCAAGGCCCTGGTCAACCTGCTGCCGATCGAGCAGGGCGAGCGCATCACCACCATCATGCCGCTGCCCGAGGACGTCGACACCTGGGACAAGCTCGACGTGATGTTCGCGACGACACGCGGCACCGTGCGACGCAACAAGCTCTCGGACTTCGCCCAGGTGAACCGCTCCGGCAAGATCGCCATGAAGCTCGATGAGGGCGAAGGCATCGTCGACGTGCAGATCTGCTCGGAAAACGATGACGTGCTGCTGACCACCGCCATGGGGCAGTGCGTGCGGTTCGCCGTCACCGACGTGCGTGTGTTCAAGGGCCGCGACTCGATGGGCGTGCGCGGCATCGCGCTCGGCAAGGCCGATCAGGTGATCTCGCTCGCGATCCTGCGCCACACCGATGCGAGCCCGGGGGAACGCGCCGATTATTTCCGCCGTCGTCGGGCCATGGCGGGCGATGCCGCCGTCGAGGAAGGAGCCGCCGAGGCCGTGGCCGAGGAGGTTCCGGACGAGGAGACCGACTCCGTCACGATCACCACCGAACGCTATATCGAGATGGGCGCGGCCGAACAGACGATCCTGACGCTGTCCGAGAACGGCTACGGCAAGCGCACGTCGTCCTACGAGTACCGGGTGACGAACCGCGGCGGCAAGGGCTTCGCGGCCATGTCGGTGACCAAGCGCAACGGCAGCCTCATCGCGTCCTTCTCGGTCGAGGGGGGCGACGAGATCATGCTGGTGACGAATGGCGGCCAGCTGATCCGCTGCCCGGTCGACAGCATCCGCATCGCGGGCCGCAAGACGCAAGGCGTCATTGTGTTCAACACGCATGAATCCGAGCGCGTGGTGTCGGTCGAGCGCATCCCAGAGGTGTCGGACGGCTCGACCCCGGATGCGCCCGATGCCGACGAGGTGCCGCCGGAGCTGTGATGCGGATCGGCTTCTACCCGGGCTCGTTCGATCCTCTGACGAACGGGCACCTCGACATGATCGAGGCGGCCGCCGCGCTTTGCGACAAGCTGGTGGTGGGTATCGGCGTCCACCCCGGCAAGGCCCCGCTGTTCACCGCGGCCGAGCGCGCCGCGATGATCGTGGCCACCTGCGAGGCGCGGCTTGCAGACCGGGGATGTACCTTGGCGGTGACCACCTTCGATACGCTGGCGGTGAATGCTGCCGCGGCCTGCGGCGCCGCCCTGATGATCCGGGGCCTGCGGGACGGCACGGACCTCGACTACGAGCTGCAGCTCGCCGGCATGAACGGCGCCATGGCGCCTGCCATCCAGACCGTGCTGTTGCCGCCGACCGGCCGCACCCGGCATATCGCGGCCACCCTGGTGCGACAGATCGCAGCGCTCAGCGGCGACGTCACGGCCTTCGTGCCGGCCGTCGTGGCACAGGCCCTGGCCGCAAAGCTGGCTTGATAGGGGTGGACCATGGTTCGCGGTTTTTATTCCGAAAACCGGAGCCTGGGCCCTCATTCCGGACGGAGCGGAGCGGAGATCCGGCATCGGAAAGTCTCGGCGACGCTGAGGGCACAACCCCGGTTCCGGGTTCCGCTTCGCGGCCGCGGAATGAGGGCTCCACAGTCCCTCAAAGCTTGGGGTTGATATCGCGCTTTTCGCCGCCGGCCGCCAGCGTCTTCGCGTGCGCGGCCTGGATCATCGGAACGATGTCGGCGGCGTGGTCGGCCACCAGATAGTTCAGTTCTGCGTCCTGTCGCACGAAGCCGAACTCGCGCATGTGGGCGAACAAGGCCAGTAGCGGCTTCCAGAAATGGCCGATGTCGGCGATCAGCACGGGCTTCGTGTGCTGGTCGAGTTGCACCCAGGTCAGTTGCTCGACCAGTTCCTCCAGCGTGCCGATGCCGCCCGGCAGCGCCACGAAGGCGTCGGCGCGTTCGAACATCAGCCGCTTGCGGGTGTGCATGTCGGCCACCACGACCATCTCCTGGGTGCCTTCCAGCATGTTCTCGCGCCGCTGCAGGAAGTCCGGGATGATGCCGGTGACCCGGCCGCCGCCCTCCAGCACCGTGCGGGCGATGGCGCCCATCAGCCCGTTGTTGCCGCCGCCGTAGACGAGGTCGATGCCGGCCGCGACCATGCTCCGCCCAAGGTCTTCGGCGGCATGGTAGAGCGCCGGATCGACGCCCGCGCTCGAGCCGCAATACACACACAAAGTCTTGATCGCCGTCATGCCTTGGTTGTGGCGGTTGGCCAGGAACGGGTCAAGGCGTGAGCGGGACGATGGGGTTGGCTTCGGCTGGCGCGGAAATCATCAACCGCACAGAGAGGTGGCAAGGTATTCACGAACTGTTTACATTAGCCGCACGAGTGAGGACTTGCGTCGATGTTGAGCTTCATGTCCGACCGCCGGGTGTTGGCGGTAAGCGCCGCCTTCATCACGGCCGCGATCTTCTTGTTCTTGCTCGGCACCTTTCCGAGCTGGAAGTCTGCGACCGGTGACCGATGGACATGGCCGTCGATGATGCCGCACGCCTCGACCCCCGCGTCGGCTCCTGCCGTAGGGTCGATGCCTGCCCCGATCCAAAAAAGCGAAGGGCCTGATCGGACGAAGGTCGCCCTCGCCGACACTCAGGCGGCCTCGCCTTCTATATCCCTGTCAGGCTCACCGGCACCGGGGAGCACCGCGGATGCATCCGCCAAGGCGGACCACCCCGCGGGAACGCCGAGCTTCGACATTGTCCGGGTCGAGCCGAATGGCGACAGCGTCATCGCGGCTCGGGCCAAGGCGGGCGCCACCGTTGTGCTGCTCGACCAGGGCCGCCCGATTGCCGAGGCCAAGGCGGACGACAGCGGCCAGGTCGCCTTCGTGCCCCCGGGCCTGGCACCCGGCGACCATAGTCTGATGCTGTCGCTCGGCGAACCTGGGTCGGCCGACGCGTTGTCGTCGCAGAGCGTCGCGGTGTCGGTGCCCGAGCGGGCTAAGGCGGCACCCCTTGTGGCGATGCTGCAGCCTGGGCGACCAACGCAGCTCTTGTCCGCGGCGCCCGCCGCAGCGGTGCCGCCGGTGTCTGTCTCGACCGTCGACGTCGAGGAGATGGGCGGCGTCTTTGCCACCGGGCATGCGACGCCGGGAAGCCAGTGCCGCATCTATCTGAACGGCTCCTTTGTGGCGAACGCCACGGCGGGACCGGAGGGGCAATGGTCGCTGAAGATCCAGCATGGCATGCGGCCGGGTCATTACACCGTCCGGGTCGATGAGTTGGCCTCGGCGGCGGGCGACGTGCGGGCACGGGCCGAGGTGCCGTTCGATTATCCGGCACGCGCCACCAGCACCGTGTCGCTGTTGCGGCCCCGCAAGGGACATGCCGCCCTGCCGGTGCCGCCTACGGGCCCAGCGGTGACGACTTCACCGGCGCCTGCTCCCGTCCAGACGGCTTCGGCCCTGCCGCAGGGCGCGCCGGCCGCTGGTCCCGACGCCGCAGTCCCTGCATCGACGGGCGCCGGCGAGACTTTGGCCCTTGCTCCGGCTGCAGTTCCCTCGAGCGGCACGGCTCCCACCGGGACGCCGGCGGTCGTGGCGCAACTGCTGACCAGCAAGGTCAGCCATGGCGATTCCTTGTGGCGAATCAGCCGCAAGATGCTGGGTCATGGCCGGCGTTACACGCAGATCTATGCCGCCAATACGGCACAGATTCGCGATCCGCGGCTGATCTACCCGGGCCAGATCTTCGTTATGCCGCAGGCGAACCCTTGATCGGGTCGCGGCACGACGGGGCGCGCGACCTGCGCGCACACCTTACAGCCGCGCTTCGACCCATTGGGTGGCTCGCGACCCCACAAGGGCCGAGAGCGGCAGCGCTTCCCGCGCCGAAGCTTCGACGAGCGCCTGCTTGATCCGGCCGACGAGGCCGAGGCCCTCATAGATCAGGCCGGAATAAAGCTGCACCAGCGTCGCACCGGCGCGCAGCTTGTCGAGGGCGCTTTCCGGGCCGTCGATGCCACCGACGCCGATGAGCGGGAACTGTTTCTCGACGCGCAGGAAGGTTTCGGCCAGCATCCTTGTGCTGAGCGCCGCCAGCGGTCGTCCCGACAAGCCACCTGACTCCTGGGCCGCAGCGTCGCGACATCCGTCGGGTCGGCTGATCGTGGTGTTCGACACGATCAAACCGTCGATGCCGCGGCGCCGCGCCGTCGCCACGATGTCGTCGAGGCTGCCGAGGTCGAGGTCCGGCGCGATCTTCAACAACAAAGGCTTGCGGCCGTCGCGGGCCGTCGCGAGGTCGCGGGCCTCGACGGTGTGGGCCAGAAGGTCGTCGAGCGCCTTGGCGGCCTGCAGGTCGCGCAGGCCCGGCGTGTTGGGGGACGAAACATTGAGGGTGAAATAATCGGCCAAGGCCGCGAAGCGGACGATGCCGGCTACATAATCGGCCGTGCGGTCGACTGCATCCTTGTTGGCCCCGACATTGATGCCGATCAGCCCCCGCCGTGGCCGCTGCGAGAGCCGCCGCCAAGCCACATCGTGGCCGTCATTGTTGAAACCGTAGCGGTTGATGACGCCGCGCGCGTCCGGCAGGCGGAACACGCGCGGGCGTGGGTTGCCGTCCTGCGGGCGCGGCGTCAGGGTGCCGATCTCCGTAAAGCCGAAGCCGAACCGCAAGGCGGCCTCGCCGAGGCTGCCGCTCTTGTCGAAACCGGCCGCGAGCCCGACCGGGTTCGGGAAGCGTAGCCCGAAAGCCTCGACCGCAAGGGCAGGCGGGTCGACCGGTGCTGCGCGGATCGGCGCGAGCCGCATGGCCGAGACGGCGGCCCGGTGGGCGGTTTCGGGATCGAGGCGCAACAAGAGCGGCCGCACCAGCCTGTCGGCCAGACCGCTCACGCGAGGTCGGCCGGAAACGTGTGGGCGCCGTCGGCGCCGAGCCCCAGGTCCATCACCGACAACGCGGCCGCAACCGGCAGCGGCGCAAACAGGTGGGGGAACAGGGCACCGCCGCGCGACGGCTCCCAACGTAAGGCGGCACCGAGGGCGTCGGCGTCGCAGGCCACGAGCACGAGGTCGTCCTGGCCGGCGAAGTGCAGCCGGGCTGTGTCGCGGACCTGGGCGCCCGTCGAGAAATGGATAAAGCCGTCCGCCACATCGACGGGTGCGCCAGTGAAACTGCCGGACGCCGCGGCAGCGGCCCAGAGCGATCGCGGAACGATCTTATAAATCAGCACGCCCGCGCCCTCAGTAGCGCCAGCGCTGGGCGTTGGTGACGAGAAAGTCGCGGAACACCTGGACGCGGGCCACGCTCTTCAGTTCCTCCGGGTAGACCAGATAGCAGTCGAGTTCCGGCATATCGGTCTGCGGCAGCAACTGCACCAGCTCGTTCTCGGCGTCGATCAGGTAGTCGGGCAGCACCGCCACCCCGGCGCCACTCTGCACGGCGAGCTGCATCGCGGTCATGTTGTTCACCGTCAAGGCCGAGGGGCGCACCGTCTTGGCGTCGCGGCCGGTATTCTGCAGCGTGTTGAGGAGCTGCGTCAGGTAATTGGCCGGGCCGCCCTCGTAGCCGATCAACCGGTGCTTATCGAGGTCGTCGACCGATCGCGGTTGGCCGTAGCGCTTCAGGTAATCGGCCGACGCATAGGCGTGGTAATGCACGGTGAAGAGCCGGCGGCGGATGAGGTCGGGTTGCATCGGCTCGCGCAGGCGCAGGGCCAGATCCGCCTCGCGCATGCCGAGGTCGAGTTCCTCGTCGGTGAGGATGATGCGCAGCCTGATGTCGGGATAAAGCGACATGAACTCGCCGACCCGAGGCGCGAGCCAGCCGGTGCCGAGCGCGAATGTCGTGGTGATGCGCAATTCGCCGTTCGGCTTTTCGCGGCTGTCGGTCAGGTGGGTCCGCACGGCGTCGAGCTTCTGCATGACGTCCTGCACGGTGCGGAACAGCAGGTCGCCCTGTTCGGTCAACAACAGTCCGCGGGCGTGCCGATGAAACAGCGGCACCTCCAGGTCCTGTTCGAGCGCGCTGATCTGCCGGCTCACCGCGGATTGGCTCAGGTTCAGCACCTGTCCCGCATGGGTGAAGGATCCGGCATCGGCCGCCGCTTGAAACACCCGCAGCTTGTCCCAATCCACCTCGATGCCCTCCCGTTGTTATGGTTGCGGCCGCCGGATGGCCCGGGCGTCCGATGAGCAATGCATGCTAATCGTAGGCGCCGATCATGTCCTCATGCCGCACTTCGCGATCCCGCACCTTCGGGTCCGCATCGTGCTCGGCCAGGAATTTCTCGGCCTCGAGGGCCGCCATGCAGCCCATGCCGGCAGCCGTCACGGCCTGACGATAGATCTTGTCCTTCACGTCGCCGGCCGCGAACACGCCCGGGATGGCGGTCGCGGTGGAGTCGGCCGCGGTCAGCAGGTAGCCGTCCGCATCGGTCGGCAGGTGCCCCTGGAACACGGCGGTCGCGGGCGCATGGCCGATCGCCACGAAGACGCCGTCGGTATCGAGGGTCGTCACGGCGTCGGTCCCCGTGTGCTGTAGCCTGATGCCGGTGACCTTGCGGGGCGTGCCGCCGCCGGTGATCTCCGCCACGCGATGGTTCCACACCACCTCGACCTTGGGATTGTTGAGCAGCCGCTCCTGCAGGATCTTCTCGGCCCGGAAGCGGTCGCGGCGATGCACCACCGTCACCTTGCTGGCATGGCGGGTGAGGTAGAGCGCGTCCTCGACGGCCGTATTGCCGCCGCCCACGACGACGACGTGCTTGTTGCGGAAGAAGGCCCCGTCGCAGACCGCGCAGCCGCTGACGCCCGCCCCCATGAACATCTGTTCGGATGGCAGGCCCAGCCACTTGGCCTGGGCGCCCGTCGCGATGATGACGGTGTCGGCGATGAAGGTATCGCCCCCGTCGCTGCGGCAGGTGAAGGGCCGCTTGCTGAAATCCACATCGACGATGATGTCGAAGATCATGCGGGCACCGGCATGCTCGGCCTGGGCGCGCATCTTCTCCATCAGGTCGGGCCCGAGGATCGAGGTTTCGCCGGGCCAGTTCTCGACGTCGCTGGTGATGGTCAGCTGGCCGCCCGGCTGTAGCCCCTGCACCACGATGGGCTCGAGGTTGGCGCGGGCCGCGTAGACGGCGGCCGTGTAGCCGGCCGGGCCTGCACCGATGATGAGGGCGCGTGTGCGATGGGTCTGCGGCATCGGATCTACCAGTCGGCCGGCCTGTCCCTCGCGGGCCATGCGGGTCGTCATGCAAGAAGGTTGCATCCAGTCATAGGGATGCGGGCGTCCTGCCGCAAGATTGCCCAGGGCCGCGGAACGGAACGCTGGCGCCTTGACGCCGAGATCGGGTGGGCGCGTATGGCGTCTTCTTGCCGCCGTTTTTCTGCGGCTTTAGGCTGCGCTGTCGCCGCCTGATGGTGGACGGCCTGCGCGCCGACGCGTGCCAACACGAAAGCTGTTTCATGACTCTAGCCACAGCGCCTCAGTCCGCCGGCCTGGCTCCCGCCGTTTCCGACATTGTTTCATCGGTGATCGCCAGCGTCGACAAGCGCCGGAGCTTCGCCGCGCCCTATGCGCATTACCTGGTCGACAATCTGTTCCCCAAGGCGGACGCCGACGAACTCGCAGACCTGCCGTTCAAGGCGCCGTCGCTCGACGGCGTGTCGGGCAAGCGCGAGTTGCACAACGACACGCGCTCGTATTTCGACGAAGCCAACATGGCCCGCTTTCCCGTCATGGCGCGGATCGCCGAGGCGCTGCAGTCGCGTCAGGTCACCGACCACCTGGCGCAGGCTTTCGACGCGCCTCTCGACAACACCTACCTGCGGCTCGAATATGCCCAGGACATCGATGGCTTCTGGCTCGAGCCCCACACCGATCTCGGGGTCAAGAAGTTCACCTGCCTGATCTACCTGTCGCAGGGGCCCGGCCACGAGACGCTCGGCACCGATATCTACGCCAGCAAGACCGAGCATGTCGGCGCGTCGCCGTTCATCCGCAACGCCGCGATGATCTTCGTGCCCGGCTCCGACACCTGGCATGGCTTCGAAAAGCGTCCGATCTCGGGTGTCCGCAAATCGGTGATCCTGAACTACGTCACCCCGGATTGGCGCGCCCGCGAACAATTGTCCTTTCCGGACGCGCTCATCCGCCTTTGAAGGCTGTCCGGCGAGGCAGGGTTCATCCAGCGTCGCCGGCCCTGCCGGCGCGCTGCCCGACCGTCAGGCGGCGGCGCTTCGTTTGGCCTGGAAGGCGTGGAAACGCTCTGCGATGCCGCGCGCGATCGTCGGCGTCGCATCGATGGGCTCGTAGCTGAAGCGTTCCAGCCTGCCGGTCCAGCGGCGGGCCGCTCCCGCCGCGACCATGCCGTCGATGAACCTCGTCACCTTCGGATGGTGGCCCGTCGCCTCGACGACATGGATGGGCGCCCCCGACATGGCAGCTTCGCCGATCATGTTGACGCTGTCGCCGGTGATCACGATGGCGTCGGCCAGGGCCAGGATCGCTCCATAAGGGTTCGCCCCCGACCCATCCCATAGGAAGGCGCGGCCCGCCCGCATGGCGTCCGACAGCGCGGCCCGCAGCTTCTCCATGACGAAGTCCGGGGTGCGCCGCGACGGGGTGAGCATCAGGCCATGCCCCTCAGTCACCATCTGGGTCGCGATGCCGGCCAGCGTGTCCGCATCTGCCGCCGTGATGTCGATGCGGCCGCTCGGGCCACCGAGGATCATGGCGATGCGCGGTTCGGGTAGGGTCGCCAGCCGGGCGTCGGGCGTCGCGCGGGCGGACGCGAAGCCGGCCTCGGTCAGGCGATGCGGAGACGTCAGCGTGGCGATGACGTTGTCGCCCCGCAAAGCGTCATGGGCCGGCACGGTGATGACGTCGGCGGCGCCGCGGCCCCGG
This sequence comes from Lichenihabitans sp. Uapishka_5, assembly GCF_033947565.1. NCBI lineage: Bacteria > Pseudomonadati > Pseudomonadota > Alphaproteobacteria > Hyphomicrobiales > Lichenihabitantaceae > Lichenihabitans > Lichenihabitans sp. Uapishka_5. The sequence continues at coordinate 19,075 of NZ_JARPVX010000030.1, read as the reverse complement.
TAGGGGTCCTTGCTGAACACCGTGAAGGTCCGTCCCCCCGACGCCTGCTTGAGGGCCAGGAGATAGGGCACGGTGCGCCGGCCGGATGCGATGGCGATATCCGGGAACGGCTTTGTGATGGGGCTCCCCGGCCGGTGCGGGGCATCGCGCCAGTCGACCGGCCCATAGGGGGCCATCCAGCTCCAGGGTGCACGCGGTCTAACGAGGCGACGGTGCGGCGTCAGGCCAAGCGCCGCCGCGATGCCGAAGCAATGCACTTCGTCGCCGACCTTGCCGTCCGTGATGACCCAACTGGTGAGGCCGGAGGGCAGAAGAGCGCCCGGCGCCGCGGCAATCAACACTTCAGAGCTGCATTCCGCGGCGGAGCCAATAAGCGAACTGGGTACACAGGGACTCGATGCGGCGCTGGTCGATATCGGGCAGGTAATAGGCGCCGCTATAGCTCGACGGCAGGTTGACGTGCAGCGGCGTCTCGGCCTGCACGACGCGGCCGCTGACCACGAGGCCCGCTCCGGACAGCGTATCCTGCTGCAGCCCGTAAAGCGGGCCCTGACGCGAATCCGCGTAGCCCGGCATGTAGATGGTGTCGATCCTGGCCACCAGCACCGGCAGGCCGCGGTCGTGGGGCGCCAGAAGGTCGCCGAACACGTCCTGCATCTTGCCCGGCATGAGCTGGGCGATCAGTGTCGCCGCAGAGCTGCCGCCGCGTTGCGCAAGCGGCTCGGCGTCGACCCGGATGGCCGCGAAGCGGGCGCTCTGCTGGGCCACGGCGGGCACGACGCCCGCCGCCAGGGCCGCGCCGAGCCCGACCAGGATGCGGCGACGATCGACCGGCATCTTAACGGAACGACACCTTGGTGACCTCGTAGCTCTTGCCGCCGCCGGGGGTGTTCACCTCGACGGTGTCGCCCACCTTCTTGCCGATCAAGGCCCGCGCCGTGGGAGACGAAATCGACACCTTGCCGAGCTTCACGTCCGCCTCGGTCTCACCGACGATCTGGAACGTCTTTTCCTCGTCGGTATCCTCGTCGATGAGGTCCACGGTAGCGCCAAACTTGATGGTGCTGCCCGAAAGCTTCGACACGTCGATGACTTCGGCGCGCGACAGCTTGTCCTCGACCTCGGCGATGCGGCCCTCGTTGAGCGACTGCGATTCCTTGGCGGCGTGATATTCCGCGTTCTCGGACAGATCGCCGTGCTGGCGCGCCTCGGAGATCGCCTGGATGATGCGCGGACGCTCTTCCTGCTGTCGTGTCTTCAACTCCTGCTCAAGGGCGGCATAGCCGCCCGTGGTCATCGGCACCTTGTCCATGGTTTCAACTCTTCTCAACGTGGCGGCCGCGTCGCGCAGCCTGCCGCTCCCCTTGATGACCGCCCGCCAGCGACGCCGCCGAACGCAAAACGGGCCTTGGGTCGACGGTTCGGCACCGTCGACCCAAGGCCCGGCCCGCGGTTGCCTCCGCGGAGGCCCGGAGCTTCGATCAGTCGAAATAATCCTGCAAGGCCCGCACTTCCAGATCCCCGCTCTTTTGAGCACCGATCCCCTGGGCGGCCGCGATCGCCCCCGCGATGGTCGTATAATAGGGCACCTTGTGCATAAGGGCAGCCTGCCGCAGCGATCGGCTGTCCGACAAGGCGAGTGCGCTTTCGGTCGTGTTGAACACGAGATCGATGCTGCCGTTCTTGATGGCGTCGACGATATGCGGCCGCCCTTCCGACACCTTGTTGATCTTGGACACCGACACGCCTTCGGCCTGCAGCGCCTTGAAGGTGCCGCCCGTCGCCTGGATCTTGAACCCCAGCGCCGACAGGGCCTTCATGGTGGGGAGGATGCGGGGCTTGTCGACGTCCCGCACCGACACGAATACCGTGCCTTCCTTGGGCACCTTGGTGCCGCCGCCGAGTTGGCTCTTCGCAAAGGCCACCTCGAACGAACGGGCCAGGCCGATCACTTCGCCGGTCGAGCGCATTTCCGGGCCCAGCACCGTGTCGACGTTGGGGAAGCGCGCGAAGGGAAACACCGATTCCTTGACGCCGACATGGTCAAGCGTGCGCTGGCGGAGCCCGAAAGAGGCGAGCGGCTCGCCCGCCATGATGCGCGACGCGATCTTGGCGAGCGGCACCCCGATCACCTTGGCCACGAACGGCACCGTGCGCGACGCCCGCGGGTTGACCTCGAGCACGAAGATCTGCCCGTCCTTGATGGCATATTGCACGTTCATCAGCCCGCCGACGTGGAGCGCCAGCGCCATCCTTCGGGTTTGCTCCTCGAGCGATGCGATCGTGTCGGCGGAGAGCGAGCGCGGCGGCAGCGAACAAGCCGAGTCGCCCGAATGGATGCCGGCTTCCTCGATATGCTCCATGATGCCGGCGATGAACACGTCGGTCCCGTCGCACAAACAATCGACGTCGACCTCGGTGGCATTCGACAGGTAGCGATCGAACAACAGCGGGTTCTCGCCCAGCACCGTGTTGATCTGGCCGGTCTTGTCGTTCGGGTAGCGGGCCTTGACGTCGGCCGGCACCAGCCCCGGCAGGGTGCCGAGCAGGTAGTCGTCGAGCCCGGCCTGATCGCGGATCACCGCCATGGCGCGCCCGCCAAGAACATAAGAGGGCCGCACCACGAGCGGCAGGCCGAGCTTGCCGGCGATGGTGCGGCTTTGCTCGACCGAATAAGCGATGCCGTTCTCGGGCTGCTTCAGGTCGAGGCGGTCGAGCAGGCGCTTGAAGCGGTCGCGGTCCTCGGCGAGGTCGATCGAATCGACCGAGGTGCCGAGAATCGGAATGCCGGCCTTCTCGAGCGCCTTGGCGAGCTTCAACGGTGTTTGGCCGCCGAACTGCACGATGACGCCCTTCAGGGTGCCAGCCTCGCGTTCCTTGTCGAGGATCGCCAACACGTCCTCGGCCGTGAGCGGCTCGAAATATAGCCGGTCGGACGTGTCGTAGTCGGTCGACACGGTTTCCGGGTTGCAATTGACCATGATGGTCTCGTAGCCGGCCTCGCTCAGCGCGAAACACGCGTGGCAGCAGCAATAGTCGAACTCGATGCCTTGGCCGATGCGGTTCGGGCCACCGCCCAGAATGACGATCTTGGTGCGGTCGCTCGGACGGGCCTCGTCGGCCAGCACCCCGGCGAAGGGGGCCGCATAGGTCGAGTACATATAGGCGGTGGGCGACGCGAACTCCGCCGCGCAGGTGTCGATGCGCTTGAACACCGGGCGGACGTCCAGCGACTTGCGCAGCGTCGCCACCGTGTCCGGGGTGGTGTCGGCGAGGGCTGCGAGCCGCGCGTCCGAGAAGCCGGCGGCCTTCAGGCCGCGCAGCGCGCCCGGCGTCTTCGGCAGGCCGAAGCGGCGCACCTTCGCCTCAAGGTCGACGATCTCCTGAAGCCGCTCGATGAACCAATGGTCGATGCGGCACGCCTCGTAGATGTCCGCATGGCTCATGCCGTGGCGCAACGCCTGGGCGACGTTGAGCAACCGGTCGGGCGTCGGCTTACCGAGCGCGGCCCGCAGCACGGCGGGATCGTCGCCTTGCCCGAGCCCGTCGATGGCGATCTCGTCGAGACCCGACAACCCCGTCTCGAGCGACCGCAGCGCCTTCTGCAGGCTTTCCGCAAAGGTGCGCCCGATCGCCATCGCCTCGCCGACCGACTTCATCGCCGTGGTGAGGATCGGCTCGGCGCCGGGAAACTTCTCGAAGGCGAAGCGCGGGATCTTGGTGACCACATAGTCGATGGTCGGCTCGAAGGAGGCCGGCGTCGCGCCGCCCGTGATGTCGTTCGCCACTTCGTCGAGCGTGTAGCCGACCGCGAGCTTGGCCGCGACCTTGGCGATCGGGAAGCCGGTGGCCTTCGAGGCGAGCGCGGAAGAGCGCGACACGCGCGGGTTCATCTCGATGACGATCATCCGCCCGTTGGCCGGGTTGATGGCGAACTGGACGTTGGAGCCGCCCGTTTCGACGCCGATCTCGCGCAGCACCGCCAGCGAGGCGTCGCGTATGATCTGGTATTCCTTGTCGGTCAGCGTCAGGGCCGGCGCCACCGTGATGGAATCGCCCGTGTGGACGCCCATCGGGTCGATGTTCTCGATCGAGCAGACGATGATGCAATTGTCCGCCTTGTCGCGGACCACCTCCATCTCGAACTCCTTCCAGCCGAGGACGCTTTCCTCGACCAGCACTTGGCTGGTCGGCGACGCGTCGAGGCCGCCTTCGACGATCTCGATATATTCCTCGCGGTTGTAGGCGATGCCGCCGCCGGTGCCGCCCAGCGTGAAGGATGGGCGGATGATGGCCGGCAGGCCGATGTCGTCGAGCGCCGCCAGGGCCTTGGCGAGGCTGTTGACGTGATGCGAGCGCGGCGTGTCGAGGCCGATCTTGGTCATCGCGTCGCGGAACAGCTCGCGGTCTTCGGCCTTGTCGATCGCGTGGGCGGTGGCGCCGATCAGCTCCACATCGTGTTCGGCCAGCACGCCCATCTTGTTGAGCGACAACGCGCAATTCAGCGCCGTCTGGCCCCCCATGGTGGGTAGCAGCGCGAAGCCGCCCGGCACGGCATGACGCTCCGCCGCGATGATGCGGGCCACGATCTCGGGCGTGATCGGCTCCACATAGGTGCGGTCCGCCATGTCCGGGTCGGTCATGATGGTGGCGGGGTTCGAATTGACCAGGACGATCCGGTAGCCTTCTTCCCGCAGGGCCTTGCAGGCCTGGGTGCCGGAATAATCGAACTCGCAGGCCTGACCGATCACGATGGGACCGGCGCCGATGATCATCACGGTGGCGATATCGGTGCGCTTCGGCATGGGTCTTCAACTCGGTCAGATGCCCGGCGGCATGAAAAAGGGCCGCGCGAGCGGCCCTATCTGTGACGCGAGGGCGAATATCCCGGACGGCTGGCCACCCGGGGGGCGGCGACCACGCCCGAACAACCTGCCTCGATTGTGAACCCCGTAACGGAAAACGTCTTGGAAGGAAAGCGGCGGCACCGGAGCGCTCTTGGTCACAGGCGTGGCCGTCCTTCGCGTCGCGGGAAGGAGGATGCGAAGGCGCGGTAACCTCCGTGCCCCGTGTGTGAAAGGTTCCATTCGTCATGCCGTCGCATGGATGGACGGGAAGCGCTCTCATCCGACCGGCTCATTGGCGAAAGCCTTGATGACGCTGGGTCATGCAGCGAAAATTTTAGGTTTTGCAGTCGAAGGTCGAACAAATAACAGAGAGGGATGTCATGTTCGGTCGGGCGAAAGGATATCTCGGCTTCTCGGAAGCCGAGCTTCGGATCATGATCTGCAAGATCCGGGCGATCGACCAGGTCCAGGCCGTGGTCGAGTTCGAGCCGGACGGCACCATTATTACGGCCAACCCGGTTTTTCTGTCTGTCATGGGCTACAGCCTGCCCGACGTGGTCGGCCGCCATCACAAGATGTTCGTCGAACCCTCGGTCGGTGAAAGCGCGGACTATAGCGCCTTCTGGGAGCGCCTGCGCCGCGGCGAATATGTACTTGAAAAGTTCAAGCGCGTCGGGCGTGACGGCCGCACCATCTGGATCCTCGGTTCCTACAACCCGCTCGTCGATGCCACCGGCAAGGTTTATCGGGTCGTTAAATTTGCCAGCGACATCACGCCGGTCGAGAACGAGCGCGCCGCGCGGCAAGCGGATTCGGACGCGGCTGCGCGCGTGCACGGCCATGTCGTAAAAACCCTCGCCTCGGGCCTCGACCGCCTCGCCGATGGCGACCTCATGTACAAGCTGACGGACGCCTTCGAGCCGGAGTTCGAGCAATTGCGCACCGATTTCAACAAGACCGTGGACGAACTGAACACGGCCCTGTCGAGCATCGCCGGTAACGCTTCCGCCATCACGGCGGGTTCGGGCGAGATCAGCAGCGCCGCCGAGGACCTGTCACGCCGCACCGAACAGCAGGCCGCTTCGTTGGCCGAGACGGCTGCGGCACTCGACGAGATCACCGCCACGGTGAAGAAGTCGGCCCAGGGCGCCGCCCATGCGCGCGACGTGGTGGCGAGCGCCAAGGCGGACGCGGAGCGCTCGGGCGACGTGGTGGCCAAGGCAGTGCAGGCGATGAGCGCCATCGAGCGCTCGTCCCAGCAGATCAGCCAGATCATCGGCGTCATCGACGAGATCGCCTTCCAGACCAACCTGCTGGCCTTGAACGCCGGCGTCGAGGCCGCGCGGGCCGGTGAGTCGGGCCGTGGTTTCGCGGTGGTGGCCTCCGAGGTGCGGGCCCTGGCCCAGCGTTCGGCGGAAGCCGCCAAGGACATCAAGGGTCTGATCTCCACCTCGTCGGTGCATGTCAGCCAAGGCGTCGGTCTCGTCGGCGACGCCGGCCAGGCGCTCGACCGCATCGCCACCCAGGTGGCGGACATCAACGGCGTGGTGGTGGACATCGCCACCAGCGCCCAGGAACAGGCGACGGCACTGCAGGAAGTCAACACGGCCATCAACCAGATGGATCAGGTGACGCAGCAGAACGCCGCCATGGTCGAAGAGTCGACGGCCGCGAGCCGGTCGCTGACCCAGGAGGCGGAAGAACTGACCCGCATGCTCGACCGCTTCCAGACCGGCGCCGCACCGGCCGTCGACCGGGCCCGGGGTCGCAAGCAGCAGGGCGGCCGCTCTGCCGTGCGGGCCACGGTGCCGGCGCTGAAAACGGTGGGGCGCGGGGGCGCTGCGCTGAAGTCCGTCGCGGGGCGGCCTGCCGAGGAGACCTGGGAAGAATTCTGAAGATCAACACCAGGGCCGCGGCGCCGGGCGTAGCACGCCGGCCGTCAGACGGATGTCGCCCGGAGCCACGACCGTGTCGCGGGGCGCCAAGCCGGCCCGACCCGGCTGCGCAACCTTGAGCCGACTCAGTGGAGCCGGCCCATGAACTTCGAGACCTTCATCACCTGTGCGGTCACGGGGGCGGGCGACACCACGGCGAAAAGCCGCCATGTGCCGGTCACGCCCCAGCAGATCGCCGAAGCCTCGATCGAGGCCGCGCGGGCGGGGGCCGCCATCGCCCACATCCACGTGCGCGACCCCGAAACCGGCAAGGCCTCCCGTGACGTGGCGCTCTACCGCGAGGTGGTCGAGCGCATCCGGGCGTCCGACACCGACGTGGTGATCAACCTGACGGCCGGCATGGGCGGCGATGTGGTGTTCGGCGCGGGCGAGCGACCGCTGCCGCTCGATCCCGCCGGAACCGACATGGTGGGCCCGACCGAGCGCCTCGCCCATGTGGCGGCGCTTCTGCCGGAGATCTGCACGCTCGATTGCGGCACGATGAACTTCTCGCTTGGCGATTATGTGATGACCAACACGCCTTCGACGCTGCGGGCCATGGCCCGTCAGGTGCAGGCGCTCGGCGTCAAGCCGGAGCTCGAGGTGTTTGATGCGGGCCATCTGGTCTTCGTCCACCAGCTCATCAAGGAAGGCCTGATCGACGGGCCTGCGATGATCCAGCTTTGTATGGGCATCCCCTTTGGGGCGCCGGACGATCCGCTCACCCTGATGGCGCTGGTCAAGAACCTCCCCCAAAACGCCGTGTTCAGCGCTTTCTCGATCGGCCGCAAACAACTGCCTTATGCGGCAATGGCGGCGCTGGCGGGCGGCAACGTCCGGGTCGGTCTCGAGGACAACCTGTTCCTCGACCGCGGCGTGCCGGCCACCAACGCGCAACTGGTCGAGCGCGCCGTCTCGGTTCTGACCGGCATGGGGGCCCACATCCTGACGCCGGCCGAGGTGCGGACCCGGCTACACCTGCGGCAGCCTGGCCAGAGGGCGGCCGCATGAGCGCGATCCGCACGATCGGGCTCGTCGGCGGCGGCGTCATCGGTGCCGGATGGGCGGCCCGCTTCCTGGTGAACGGCTACGATGTTGCGGTCTACGACCCCGACCCGGAGCTCGCCCGCAAGCTGGACGCGGTGCTCGACAACGCCCGGCGCGCCCAGGCGAAGTTATTCTCCGGCCTGACCCTGCCGGAAGGCCGGCTGAGCCTTGCGGCCACTCTGGCCGAGGCGGTCGGCGAAGCCGATTTCGTGGTCGAGAGTCTGCCCGAGATCGAAGGGCTCAAGGTGCGGGTGCTGGCCGAGGTCGATGCCGCGACGCGGCCCGAGGTGGTGATCGCCACCTCGACCTCGGGCCTCCTGCCGACCCGGCTTCAGGCCGGCATGGTGCATCCCGAGCGGCTCGTCGTGGGGCATCCCTTCAATCCCGTCTATCTCCTGCCGCTCGTCGAGGTTTGCGGGGGTAGCCGCACCTCGGAAGCCGCCAAGGCCGAGGCGACAGCGCTTTACGAGCGCATTGGCATGCGGCCCCTGCAGGTCCGCAAGGAGATCGACGGCTTCATCGCAGACCGGCTGCTCGAGGCGCTTTGGCGCGAGGCCCTGTGGCTCGTCAATGACGGCGTCGCCACCACCGAGGAAATCGACGACGCGGTGCGGTTCGGCGCCGGGTTGCGCTGGTCCTTCATGGGCACCTTCCTGGTCTACCGGCTGGCGGGCGGCGAGGCCGGCATGCGGCATTTCCTGGCCCAGTTCGGCCCCGCCCTGAAACTCCCCTGGACCCGGCTCGAGGCGCCCGAGCTCACTGGGGCGCTGATCGACCGCGTGTCGGCGGATTCCGACGCCCAGGCGGCCGGCGTGTCGATCCGCACGCTCGAACGCAAGCGCGACGATTGCCTGATCGCCGTGCTGGGTGGCCTGCGGTCGGAGGATTACGGCGCCGGCGCGGTGCTGAAGCGCTACGAGGCGCAACTCGTCGAGCGGCTCGGCGTCGCGGTGCCCGAGCCCGTCGCAGGCGGGCCGCTGGCGCTGTGGTCCGGCACCGTGTCGGCCGAGTGGATCGACTACAACGGCCACATGACGGAAAGCCGCTACCTGCAGTGCTGCGCCGAGGCCACCGACGCACTGCTGCGGCGGCTCGGGCTCGATGCCGGCTATCTGGCGGGCGGCCATTCGTTCTTCACGGCCGAAACGCATCTGATGCACCGCGGCCAGGCGAAGCTCGGCGACCGCCTGTCGGTCGAAACCCAGGTGCTGGGTGGAAACGCGAAGCGGCTGCATGTTTTCCACCGTCTGCTGAAGGACGGTGATCTCGTGGCCAGCGCCGAGCAGATGCTGCTGCACGTCGACACCAAACTCGACAAGGTCGTGGCCGCCACAGGTGCCATGGCAGGCGCGGTGGCGGATCTCGTGGCCCTGCATGCCGACTTGCCGCGGCCGGAGGCCGCCGGTCGTGCCGTGGGGCTCAAGCGGGCCGGCTGAGCGCCGGTCCCGCCTACATGCCGAGCATGACGCTGGCGGCATTGCCGTGTTTGAGGTTGCGGTAGCGGGCCAGCGCCCAAAGCGGAAAGAACTTCGGATAGCCGTCGTAGCGCAGGTAGAACACGCGCGGAAAGCCGACCCCGGTGAAGCGTTCCTCGGGCCAGAATCCGTCTGAGCACTGTTGGGCCACCAGATAGGCGGTCCCCCGCGCCACGGCCGGGCTGTCGACCCCGCCTGCCGCCATCAGCCCGAGCAGCGCCCAGGCGGTTTGCGAGGCCGTGCTGGGCGAGGGCTGGTAGGCCTTGTAGTCGAGCTCGTAGCCGGCGTCGTCCTCGCCCCAGCCACCATCGGAGTTCTGGATGCGCTCGAGCCAGGCGATCGCCCTTGCGATGGCGGGATCGGACGGTTCCAGCCCCGCGGCGTTGAGGGCGCAAAGCACCGACCATGTGCCGTAGATGTAGTTGACGCCCCAGCGCCCGAACCAGCTGCCCTCGGGGTGCTGCTCGCGCATCAGGAACGCGAGGCCGCGCCGCAACGGCGCGCTCGTGGCCGGGCGATGGCCGAGCTGCGCCAGCATGGAGATGCAGCGCGCCGTCAGGTCGGAGGTCGGCGGGTCCAGCAAAGCGCCGTGGTCCGCAAACGGGATGGCATTCAGGTAGGTGGCGGTGTTGTCGGCGTCATAGGCCCCCCAGCCGCCGTTGCGGCTTTGCATGCCGATGATCCATTCGGCCGCCCGTGCGATGGTGTTGTCGTATCGGGTGTCGCCGTCCTGGCCGCGGGCCCGGTCCATCGCCATCACGATCACGGCCGTGTCGTCGAGGTCTGGGTAATGCGGGTTGCTGTATTGAAAGCCCCAGCCACCCGGCCGCAGTCCCGGCCGCTGGACGGCCCAGTCGCCCGCCACGTCGAGCACCTGCCTGGCCGCCAGCCAGTCGAGACCGGCCCGGGCGCGCCCGTCGTCGGGCGACACGGCCTCCATCAGCCCATGGGCCGACAGCGCCGTATCCCAGACCGGCGACACGCAGGGCTGGCAGAAGGCTTCCGCGTCGCTGCCGGTGACGAGCAGTTCCAGCGCCCGCCGTGCCGTCGCCACTTCAGGGTGATCGGCCGGCCAGCCGAGTGCGTCAAACATCATCACCGTGAAGGCCATCGGCGGGAAGATGGCCCCGAGGCCGCTGTCGCCATTCAGCCGCTCGCGGATGAAGCTGACCGCCTTGTCGATGGCGGAGCGCCGGGTCGCCTTCGGGAACAAGGGCTCGGCCGCCCGCAGCAGCCGGTCGAGGCCGCCGAACAGGTGCCCCCAGAGGCCTCGTTGATTGGCGCCCTTGGGCCAATGGCGGATGGCGAAGGGCGGCACGGGAAACAATTCGTCGATGGTGACGCGTTCCGGGTTCCGGGCCTGCGGCTTCAGGGCCATCAATACCAGCAAAGGCGCCAGCGTGGTCCGGGCCCAATAGGACATCCGGTACAGGTGGACCGGGAACCAGCGGGGCGCATGCATCAGCTCGACCGGCATCACCGGCACGGCGCGCCACGGGACGAGGCCGAACAACGCCAGGGTGATGCGCGTGAACATGTTGACATGGGCCGCGCCGCCGGCCGCCAGGATGGCGGCGCGTGCCCGCACCATGTGGGGGGCGTCGGGCGAATCGCCGACGGCCTTCAACGCCAGATAAGCCTTGACGCTCGCCGACAGGTTGAGCCGGCCGCGTGCCAGCATGGGCCAGCCGCCGTGATCTTCCTGGGTGCGCCGAAGATAGGCGGCGCCCTGTTGCTCTCGGACGGGATCACGCTCGCCGAGATAATGCTTCAACAGGATGTATTCGGCCGGAATGGCGGCGTCGGCTTCGAGATCGAAGACGAAATGGCCGTCGGGTTGCTGCCTGTCGGTAAGGGCCGCGACGGCCCGATCGATGGCGGAGTGCAGCGCGGAAGACCGGGAAGGGGACGCGAACGCAACGGCTTGCAGGGTGTCGGGTTGGAGGCTCAGCATGCCGTGCTTGTACAGGACACCTCCGTGAAGGTCTCGCGCCGGAACGGCTTGTTGCGTCCGGATTGCGAACGTGGTTGAGCGTCGCCGCAATCGGGCAACAGCGGTGGTTCGCCTCTCGGTGATGCCATGTTGATAAGCATGTCCGACACTGTCAATCGTATTTGACAATGCTGAGTTGCACGGGCCACATACCCGCTCTCATCGTGACGGGCTGGCGCTCACGTGGAGGAGTGTGATGTCCGAAAGATCCGTCCCGGCCCCGGGCAACGGCGCCCCCGTCCTCGAGATGCGTAACATTTCGAAGACCTTTCCGGGCGTGAAGGCCCTCAACAACGTCCAGCTGACGGTGCTCCCCGGCGAGATCCACGCCCTGATGGGTGAGAACGGCGCCGGCAAGTCGACGCTGATGAAGATCCTGTCGGGCGCCTATCAGGCGGACCCGGGCGGCACCGTATCGGTCGGTGGCGTGCCACTGGTGACGCGGGGACCGCTCGAGTCGAAGGCGGCCGGGATCTCGATCATCTATCAGGAACTCGCGTTGTCGCCGAACCTGACGGTGGCCGAGAACATTTATCTCGGGCGGGAGCCGCGCAACGGCGGCTTCATCGACAGGGCCACGATGAGCAAGGGCGCGGCCGCCGTTCTGGCGCGGCTTGGCGCGAGCTTCGGTCCCGGCACGATCGTCGCCACCCTGTCGATCGCCGAGCGGCAGCTCGTCGAGATCGCCCGTGCGGTGCATTCCGAATGCCGCATCCTGGTGATGGACGAGCCCACCACGGCGTTGTCGTCGCGCGAAACCGACCGGCTCTTCGCGCTGGTGCGCCAGTTGCGGGCCGACGGCATCGCGATCATCTACATATCGCACCGCATGGCCGAGGTTTACGAGCTGTCCGACCGCGTTTCGATCCTGCGCGACGGCACCTATGTGGGGACGCTCGAACACGACGCGATGACGCCCGAGTCGGTGGTCAAGATGATGGTCGGACGCGACCTCGGCTCGTTCTATAAGAAGAACCACCATTTCCGCCCGAATGCGGCGCCCGTGCTCGAAGTCCGCCACATGGGCGACGGCCGCCGGGTCAAGGACGTGTCCTTCGAGCTGCATGCCGGCGAGGTGCTGGGCCTTGCGGGCCTGGTCGGCGCCGGCCGGACCGAGCTGGCCCGGATGCTGTTCGGGGCCGACCGCCATACGACCGGCGAGGTGGTGTTGGGCGGCAAGACGCTCGCCATCAAGGGCCCCCAGGACGCCATCGACGCGGGCCTCGTCTACCTCACCGAGGATCGCAAGGCCGAGGGCGTGCTGCTCGACATGTCGGTCAAGGACAACCTCAACCTTATGATCTGCGGCAAGGACGCCCGCTCGGGCATCCTCGACCGCAGCAAGATGAAGGCTCGCGCCAAGGCCGCCATCCAGGCCTTGTCGATCCGGGTCGCCAGCCCCGAGGTCAATGTCGGGTCCTTGTCGGGCGGCAACCAGCAGAAGGTGTTGTTGTCGCGCCTGCTGGAAACCAAGCCCCTGGTGCTGATCCTCGACGAGCCCACCCGCGGCGTCGACATCGGTGCCAAATCCGAGATCTACCGGATCATTGACGAACTCGCGAAGGCGGGCGCCGGCGTGCTGGTGATCTCGTCCGAGCTGCCCGAGGTGATCGGCATCGCCGACCGCGTTCTGGTGATGCGCGAAGGGCACCTCGAGGGCTCGCTCAGCGGCGAAGCCATCAACCAGGAAAGCATCATCGCGCTGGCGACCGCCGCCAACCGCGACATCGCCAAGGCATCCTGATCGATCTGAACCAGGCCCGTGTCGCACGGGCTTTCTTCAACACCATGAGGCCTCCCAAGAGGCCCGGACCGCAGAACGAGGGATGGACGCCATGTCGACCGTCAAGACCACCGACGCCGCCACGCAGAAGAACGTCGCCGCCAAGCAGCACATGCAGACGATCCTGCGCGCCGTGGGCATGCTGCCGATCCTGATCCTGATCGGCCTGATGTTCCAGTTCCTCAGCGGCTACGTCGACACGGGCAACGTGTCGCAAGCTTTTTCGAGCGGTCGCTTCCTCAGCCCGCTGAACTTGTCGACCGTGGCCCAGCAGGCCGCCGTCAACACGGTGCTGGCAGCCGGCATGACCTTTGTGATCCTGACCGGCGGCATCGACCTGTCGGTCGGCTCGATGCTGGCCGTGTCGGCCATGACGGCCTTGATCGTGTCGCTGCTGCCCGGGGTCGGGACGATCGGCTTCGGCATCCTGGCGATCCTGGCCGGCTTGGCGACCGGCCTGGTGTTCGGCCTCATCAACGGTACGCTGATCTCGGCCATGCGGCTGCCGCCCTTCATCGTGACGCTCGGCTCGCTGACGGCCGTGCGCGGCATCGCCCGCCTGCTCGGGCAGGATCAGACGGTGTTCAATTCCGACTTGCCGTTCGCCTTTATCGGCAATGGCAGCTTGTTCGGCGTGTCGTGGCTGATCGTCATCGCGGTTCTCGTCATCGTCGTGTCGTGGTTCATCCTGCGCCGCACGGTGCTGGGCGTGCACATCTATGCGGTGGGCGGCAACCCGGATGCGGCGCGGCTGTCGGGCATCAAGGTGTGGGCGGTGCTGCTCTTCGCCTATGGGGCGTCGGGCCTGTTGTCGGGCCTCGGCGGCGTCATGCAGGCCGCCCGGCTGTATGCCGCCAACGGCCTGCAGCTCGGCACCAGCTACGAGCTCGACGCCATTGCGGCGGTGATCCTCGGCGGCACCAGCTTCGTGGGCGGTGTCGGCTCCATCGTGGGCACGCTGGTCGGCGCGCTGATCATTGCGGTGCTGGCCAACGGCCTGATCCTCACCGGCGTTTCGGACGTTTGGCAGTTCATCATCAAGGGCCTCGTGATCATCGGCGCCGTGGCGCTCGACCGCTACCGCATGAGCGGTGGCGCCCGCACCTGAGGCCATCCCCCATTTCAGCCTCGCGCTGGAACACCGGCACCATCCAAGGCGCCGGGATCAACCCATCCAGGAAGGAAACCATGCTGAAGAAACTTCTCCTCGCCGGCGCCGCGCTGGCCTGCCTCCATGGCGCCGCCTCGGCCAAGGACCTCAAGTCCATCGGCATCTCGCTCGGCTCACTGGGCAACCCGTTCTTCATCGCCTTGTCGAAGGGCGCCGAGGCCGAAGCCAAGAAGACCAACCCGAACGTCAAGGTGCAGACGGTCGGTTACGACTACGACCTCGGCAAGCAGGTCACGCAGATCGATAACTTCATCGCCTCGGGTGTCGACCTGATCCTGCTCAACCCGGGCGACCCGAAGGCCCTCAAGCCCGCCATCCAGAAGGCGCAGGCCGCCGGCATCGTGGTGATCGCGGTCGATACGGCGGCTGACGGCGCCGACGCGGTGGTGACCACCGACAACGTCCAGGCCGGCCAGATCGCCTGCCAGTTCATCATCGACAAGATCGGCGGCAAGGGGAACGTCATCATCGAGAACGGCCCGCAAGTGTCGTCGGTGATCGACCGCGTCGTCGGCTGCAAGAAGGCGTTTGCGGCGTCGCCCGACATCAAGGTGCTGTCGAGCGACCAGGACGCCAAGGGCTCGCGCGACGGCGGCCTGTCGGTGGCCCAGAGCTTGTTGACCCGCTTCACCAAGGTGGACGGCCTGTTCGCCATCAACGACCCGCAGGTGATCGGCTCCGACCTTGCGGCCAAGCAGCTCGGCCGTACCGGCATCGTGATGACCTCGGTCGACGGCGCGCCCGACATCGAGGCGGCGCTGAAGAACCCGAACAGCCCGATGATCATGGCCTCGGCCAGCCAGGACCCCTACTTCCTGGCCCAGAAGGGCGTTCAGATCGGCACCGAGATCCTGGCCGGCAAGAAGCCCGACAGCCTCACCACCCTGGTGCCCTCGAAGCTCGTGACGCGCGAGAATGTCGGCGACTACAAGGGCTGGCAGTCGGCTCGCTAAGCTGAAAAGCCGGGGCGCGCCTTGCGCCCCGGCCCTCAGGCGCCCGCTTCGGCCGTGAAGCGGAAAAACGCCTCCCCCACCTTGCGATAGGTCGGGCGCTTGTGCGGCATCACCTGATCGGGCAGGGCGCCGAGCGCCATCCAGCTCCAGGCCGAAAATTCGGGCCGCAGGCCGCTTTCGGGCGCCGTCACGTTGATGTCCCCGTCGTTGCCCTCGAACCGCAGTGCCACCCAGCGCTGGATCTGGCCGCGGAAGCCGCTGAGCGAATGCGCCGGTCCGGCATAGGGCGGAAAGTCATAGGCCCACCACGTATCCGTGGCGGCCAGGAACGACACGGCGCCGATGCCGGTCTCCTCCAGCAGCTCGCGGCGCGCCGCCGTCTCGATGTCCTCGTCCGGATCGATGCCGCCCTGCGGCATCTGCCATTCGAAGCCGGCCACGACCTTCTCCGGCCCTTCGTTGAGCGCCATTCCGGCGATGACCAGTCCCTCCCGGTTGAACAAGGCGATGCCGACGTTGGGCCGGAACGGCAGGGTTTGGCTCACGGTGTTCAACTCCCGGCGGTGTGCAGCGCTGCCGGCTCTTGTGCATCGCGGCGACAGCACATTCAATGGCCGCCCCGCCGCAGCCCTGCCGGCGCCAAGACGCTTGTTGATGCTGTTATCCGCCGATCTCGAGCCCGACGCGACCGCCTCGCCGTTCCGCTGGACGGTGCCGGGCCGCTACAACATCGGTGTCGCCATCTGCGATCGCTGGGCCGCGCGGACGCCCGAGCGTCCCGCCATCATCGAACGCGACGCCGGCGGCCATAGCCGCATCACCCCCTTCGCGGCCCTGCGGGAGCGGTCCAACAGGCTCGCCGGGGCGCTGCGCCGGCAAGATGTCGCGAAGGGCGATCGGGTCGCCGTGCTGCTGCCTCAGGGCGCCGCAGTCGTGTCGGCCCATGTGGCGATCTATAAGCTCGGCGCCGTCGTGGTGCCGCTCGCCAGCGTGTTCGGCGTCGATACGCTGGCGTTCCGCCTGGCCGATGCGGGCTGCACGGCCGTGGTCACCGACGGTCCAGGCGCCGCCAAGCTTGCAGGCCTTCGAGCACGCCTGCCGGCCCTGAACACCGTCATGTCGGTGGATGGCGCCGACGCCGGTGTGCTGGATCTCCCGCACCTGATGGCGCGCGAGTCTCCGGACTTCGACGCCGTGGACACCGCGGCCGAAGCGCCGGCGCTGATGATCTACACCTCCGGCACCACGGGGGGCCCCAAGGGCGCCCTGCATGCTCACCGGGTGCTGCTCGGCCATCTGCCGGGCTTCTGCCTGACCCACGACGGCTTCCCGAAGCCCGACGACCTGATGTGGACGCCGGCCGACTGGGCCTGGGCGGGCGGGCTGCTGAATGCCGTGCTGCCGAGCCTGCATTGCGGCGTGCCCGTATTGGCGCGACCGACGGAGCGTTTCGACCCCGACGCGGTGTGGCGGCTGCTGGCCGAAGGCGAGGTCCGCAATGCCTTCGTGCCGCCGACGGCCCTGCGGATGCTGCGCGCCGTGGAGCCGCACGGCGGCACGCGCCAGTGCATCCGGCTACGCAGCATCACGGCGGCGGGCGAACCGCTCGGGGCCGAGACGGCCGCCTGGGGGCGCGACGCCTTTGGGGTGTCGGTCAACGAGGTGTTCGGCCAGACCGAGTGCAACTACGTGCTGGGCTCGTGGGGGCAGGGTGGCGTCAGCCGTCCCGGCACCATCGGGCGCGCCCTGCCGGGCCACACGGTGCGCGTCGTGCGGCCGGACGCAACGCCGTGTGCTCCGGGCGAGGTCGGGCAGATCGCGGTAGCGCAGCCCGACCCGGCGATGTTCCTCGGCTATTGGAACGCGCCGGAAGCCACGGCCGCGAAATTCGCCGGCGCCTGGATGCTCACCGGCGATCAGGCCCGCTGTGACCTCGACGGCTTTGTCAGCTTCCTGGGTCGCGACGACGACGTCATCACCTCGGCGGGGTATCGCATCGGGCCGGCCGAGATCGAGGAGTGCCTGCTCGGTCATCCGGCGGTGTCGGCCGCGGCCGCGGTGGGCAAGCCCGACCGGCTCCGCACCGAGATCGTCAAGGCCTATGTGGTGCTGCGCCCGGGGCACGACGGATCGCCGGAGCTGGCGACCGACATCCAGCGCTTCGTCCGGACGCGGTTGTCGGCCCATGAATACCCCCGCGAGGTCGCGTTCCTCGAAGCCCTGCCGATGACGAGTTCCGGCAAGGTGATGCGCCGGCTGCTGCGCGACACGCCCTAAAGGAAGCTTTGCGGGTCCACGTCGATGTCGACCCGCAGGTCGCCGCGCGCTTTCGGGCCTGCCGCGAGGCTAGCACGGAGGAAGCCCTGCAGGTCGACTGCGCGGCTCGCCATGACGAGCAGGCGAAACCGGTGGCGGCCGCGGAGTAGCGCCAGGGGCGCCTCGGCGGGCCCGAGCGTGTCGAGCCGGTGGCCGTCGCCGCGCCAGTCCGCAGCGGTCGCCATGCAGGCGCGGGCGAGGCCGCGCGCATGGGCTTCGGCCGCATGGCGATTGCCGGCCGAGATGATCAGGGCCGCCAGGCGACCGAAGGGCGGCAGGCCGGCGGCCCGTCGGGCGTCGGTTTCGGCCGTGTAAAAGCGTTCCGCGTCGCCCGACACCAGCGCCCGCATCACCGGGTGGTCGGGCTCCCAGGTCTGGATCAGGCCGCGGCCGGGTTTGGCGCCGCGACCGGCCCGGCCCGTCACCTGCTGCAACATCTGGAAGGTGCGTTCGGCGGCGCGCGGGTCGCCGTTGGCGAGCCCCACATCGGCATCCACCACGCCCACCAGCGTCAGGTCAGGGAAGTTGTGGCCCTTGGCGACCAGCTGGGTGCCGATCACGATGTCGACCTCGTGGGCCGCGATGGCGGCGAGCTGCGCCCGGATGTGATCGGCACCGCCCGGCGCGTCGGACGACAACAGCAGCACCCGCGCGTCGGGGAAGCGTTGCGTCACCTCCTCGGCCAGCCGCTCGACGCCGGGGCCGCAGGGCACCAGCGTGTCGGGGTTGCCGCAGTCCGGGCATTGGGTCGGCCGCC
This sequence comes from Lichenihabitans sp. Uapishka_5, assembly GCF_033947565.1. Classification (NCBI taxonomy): domain Bacteria; kingdom Pseudomonadati; phylum Pseudomonadota; class Alphaproteobacteria; order Hyphomicrobiales; family Lichenihabitantaceae; genus Lichenihabitans; species Lichenihabitans sp. Uapishka_5. The sequence continues at coordinate 799 of NZ_JARPVX010000030.1, read as the reverse complement.
GTTCCACATGGCCGCAATGGTGGCACATCAATGCGTTGCGGAAGCGGTGCTCGACCAGCCAGGTGGAACAGTTCGGGCATTGAAACCGGTGGCCGCAGGTGCGGCAGAGCGTCAGGGGTGCATAGCCCCGCCGGTTGAGGAACAGGAGGGCCTGCTCGCCGCGGCCGATCGCCTCCTCGACCGCGGTCGCAAGCGGCGGCGAGATCCAGGCGCCGCGCGGCGCCGGCGTCTTGCGCAGATCGACGGCCGCAAGCGCCGGCAGGGTGCGGCCGCCGACGCGACCGGCCAGCACCACATGGCCGTAGCGCCCTTCGGCGGCGTTGACGCGGGTTTCGAGCGCCGGCGTGGCCGAGGCCAGCACCACGGGAATGCCCTCCATACGGCCGCGCACCACGGCCATGTCGCGGGCATGGTAGACCGCCCCGTCTTCCTGTTTGTAGGCGGGATCGTGTTCTTCATCGACCACGACGAGGCCAAGGCTGCCGAAGGGCAGGAACAGGCTCGAGCGTGCCCCGACCACGACCTTCACGTCACCGCTCGCCACCCCGGCCCAGACCCGGGCGCGCCGGCGGCTCGACACGGCCGAATGCCATTCGGCCGGGCGGGTGCCGAAACGCTGCGTGAAGCGGTCGAGCGCCTGGGCCGTCAGGGCGATCTCCGGCATGGCGATCAGCACCTGGCGTCCGGCCCGCAGGGCGGCCGCCACGGCCTCGAAATACACCTCCGTCTTGCCGGCACCCGTGACGCCTCGAGGCAGTCCATGGCGAAACCGGGATTGCTTTTATAGCCATCGAAGAAA
>NZ_JARPVX010000002.1:0-203025 GCF_033947565.1 Lichenihabitans sp. Uapishka_5 | reverse complement strand
GGCATTGGCCGCGAAATTACCCCCTCAGGGGGTCACTATTGCGAGCGATTTTACACACCTGCAGCGGCTGCGCGCCGACCTCAATGAGCTCCGTAAGGTGCGTGAGGCCCGTAATGGCCACTGAACCGCTGGCTGGCCACACAGCCTTGGCTAAGAACTCTGACAGCGCCCTGGAGGGCGCTGTCTTCCTGACCGACGTGGAACTGGCCCAGCGCTGGGGTATCAGCCCGAAGACCCTGCGCAACAACCGTGTGCTAGGGGTCGGGGTGCCCTTCGTTCGCCTCGGTAGAGCGGTCCGCTACGCGATGGCGACCGTCGTCGCCTACGAGGCGGCCAACACGGTGAGTTCGACCTCGCGACCGAGTGAGGCCGGGCCGTGCCAATGAAAGCTCTAGGGACAACGTGGGAATACCTGTGCGGCGAAGGGGCGCCGCCGCACGGGGCCGCGCTCGCCGTCGAGCGGCGCGAAAAGGCTGCATGGCTACGGAAGAAGGGCGGGTCGTGGGACTCTGACCGCCTCGCCGAATGCCTAGAAGCGTGCCGGCCGCTGACGCGATGCCGCTCGGGGGCCTGTCCTGCATGCGTGGGACAAAGCCAAGTGCGGCATGCGAAAGCGCTGGCGCGGCAGGCGGCTAGGTCGGCCGGGACCCCGTTCGCGGCGACGATCGTCCCGACGGGCTCGATGATCCCAGTCGGAAGCCTGCGGGAAATCGACCACGCCAACATGGTGCGCCGGCTCAAACGGGCGCTTGTCGGGTTGCCGTTCGATTGGATGGCTGGGGGTTTCGACTACAGTCTGAACGAACACAAGAGCGAGCGATACGATCCACACTGGTTGCCCCACCTGTACCTCATTGGTGCTGCCGACGACATCCCGAGGTTGCGCCATGAACTATCGCGGCGCTTCTCGGCTAACGACGCAGTACCGCGACCAGTGAAGGTGAAGCCATGGGACGGGCGCTGGAATGCGCCCTTCTACACCCTGAAGGTGAGCGCCTACCGGCGGGTCGGGGTCGACGACGGGGAACGCTTCGATCCGAAAAGTGGAAAGTTAAGGTTCTGTCGCAACACCGAGCAGCAGCGCTTGCGATCAGCCGAACGACTCGAATTAAACCTCCACCTCGACGATCTCGGCATCAGCCGTCGGCTTTTTGCGGCCCGGGCACAACTACACCACCGCGGGCGACGAACTGAGATCCGACCCATCGATGCCTGGTAGGCCGTTGCCAGCCGATCAGGGGAGAATTCCCGAGGAAACAGCACCGGAAAACGACTTAACTGCATCGAGCATTTTGCGGCTGATCAGCATCGCTGATTTCGCGCATGCCCCCCCTTTCAAACACGTGAGGCACGTGAGGCTCGTGAGGCAATCCAATTCAAGGAGATCAATGATGTCTAAAACTAAGTCAGTGCGATTACGGCGGTCACCCAAGATGACCCCTTGTCGCCGGAATCCTGCGATCAATAGTGTGCCTCAGGGGCGATCAACGCACCATGAGGCGGCTGCGTCGGACCATCATGTTTCGGCTTCCTATCTGCGAGATGAGCTCACGCGGGATCGGTACCTCGAGCTCAGCTTCATGGCCCCAAGTGGTCAAAGGGAAACACGGCGGATTCCAGCCGAGAAGGTGTCGGAAAAAACTGTCGGCCTCGAGTTGAGAGCGCAGGGTGCGCTCCTTGATCAGGGCACCAGCTCAGCAGCGATCATCCAGCGTGCCGAAAACGCTCTCGAGGTCATCCTCACCGAGCGAACCGGCTTTCGCGGCGTTGATGCTTTTGTGCTCCCTGAGCGCATGCTGGGCGCCGCCAAAGGCCGCTTTCGCTGGAAGAAGTCCCCTGAAGACCCGCAGGTAGGCTTGGCAGGGCGACACAAGAGGTTCCTCACCGACTGGAACAGCAGTGTGGGGAAGCTGTGTAGCCGTTCGACGTACTTGTCCTTCGCTGTCTGCGAAGCTTTGGCGGCTCCCCTACCGGGGTATGCGGCAGCCCTGAGCGAAGCGGGGGGCGATCACAAGCCCATGGCCGCGGAAACGGCTACGTTTAATCTGTCGGGTGAGAGCGGCACGGGGCGAACCGAGTGTGCGCGGGTAGCATCCAGCGTCGTCGGGCACCCAGATGGCTTCTCATCCTGGAACTTCACACCTCGGGGCCTTGTCGAGGACCTGGCCCAACATAACGACGTCCTTCTGGTGCTGGACGATTTCGAAAAGTGCATCGGACCTACAAGCAAGCGGAGAACGGATCTGTGCGCGGCCACTCAGGCGATACCTGAGGGTCAACCGAAAAGTATCGCCCAGATCGCGAAGGATGGTGGGCTACCGGCTCATCGCTGGAGCACCTTCGCCCTGAGCAGCAGTCCCAAACCGTTGCCCCAGATTGCCGCCGAACTCGGGCATACGATGAGCCAAGGCGAGATCGCGCGCGCCATAGACATCCCGGTGCCCAACAGGGCCTCCGGCGGCATCTTCGACCGCCTCAAGGCACAAGGATGGCGTCGCCAGCTCGCAGCTCATCGGTCGGCACGGCGTCTCAAAAGCGGGCTGGCCGCCACCTACGGCACGCTGTTCCCGGCCTGGATCGCATACCTGCAGGAGGCTGATCGAACCAAGGAATTGCTTAGGTACCGGGACGAGTTCGTTCAGGAAGTATGCCCAGCCGGCGATAGTTGGGATCGACGGGTGGCAGAGAAGTTCGGGATATTGATGGCCGCCGGCCGAGTCGCCGTTGATGCAGGGCTGCTGGAATGGCCGCAGCACTGGCCCATGCGCATCATGAAAACTGCCTACGCTCGCCACAAGGACAACAGCGGGACACCGGCCGACTCTGCAAAGGCTCTGGTACGCAAGATCGCAAACGACTTTAACAACCCAAGGTTGTATTTGAGCGTCGATACCAAAGCTGAAGCGCATTTCGGCACGGAGACGATGGGATTGCGCTATAGCTACCGTGACGAGGATGTCATCGCCGTTCGAGACGACATGCTGACCAAGCTCACTGGCACGGTTGACACCCGTCGCGCGTTCGACGCCCTGCTTTCTGAACTCCGGCTTGTCCGAGGAGGACAGGGCGACCGCAACACGACCCAGATTAAGCGCGCCTGCTGGATCGACGGCGAGCGCTGCGTCAAACGGCGTTATCTCTTGATCAGTGTGGAAGCACTTGAACGCTGGCGGTAGTCCCGAGGTGTCCCGACACTCTGGTCACTGAGTGGTCACTGGCAAATAAAGCCAGTGACCCCATCGCCCATTACAAACCACTAAGTCGTTGTAAATAATGGCGCGCTCGGAGAGATTCGAACTCCCGACACCCAGATTCGAAGTCTGGTACTCTATCCAGCTGAGCTACGAGCGCGCACGCCGGCCGCGGAAGACCGAAGCCAGCAAAGTCCAGGTTAGCCAGTCGGGGCCGATCAGGCAAGACTCGTAAGGACCGCGGCGGAGCAAGACAAAAGGCTAATCGGTCAAGGCGCCGAGCCAAGCTTCCGGATTGTCGCCCAACATCGCGCCGCCGTGGCGAATGATGCGGCCGAGCCCGATGGCTTCGGGGGCCAGGAAGGCGGCAAAGGCCCGGGTCAGCGCGACGGCCCGGGCCGCGGCCTCGCAGGACGACGAAAACGCGAGGCCGGCCAGGGCCGTGCCGCCGCAGGCGATGCCGAACAGGCGCAGGAACGGCGTCGCGACCGCCAGGGCTTCGCTCGACCGGTCGGGGGCGAGGCGGCCGAGCCAGGCCACGCAGCGCTCTAGCTCATCGACGGCTTGGCCCAGCGACGCGCCTGCGACCACCAGCCCAGGATCGGGGCAGGTGGCCAGTTGCGTGACGATCGCCCGCATCCCGGCAAGTTCACGGGACACGGCGGCGCCGCCGTCGAGCGACAGCTTGCGGCTGACGAGGTCGATGGCCTGGATGCCGTTGGTGCCCTCGTAGATGGCCGCGATCCGGATATCGCGAGCGATCTGGGCAGCGCCAGTGGCCTCGATATAGCCCGAGCCGCCATGCACCTGGATGCCCAGCGAGGCGATCTCGTTGGCGAGGTCGGTCGACCAGGCCTTGGCGACCGGGGTCAGCAGGGCGGCCCTGTGGGCGGCCTGGCGCCCGGCTTCGCTGTCGGGCTCCGCCGCATCGAGGGCCGCGGCCGTCAGGGCGCAAAGGCAACGCGCCGCCGCCGTGGCGCTTTTCATGATGAGCAGCATGCGGCCGACATCCGGATGCCGGATGATCGGCGCCATGCCGGGCCCGGACCCGCCGTCGCGGCCCTGACGGCGCGCCCGCGCATGGGCTACGGCCTTCTGGGTGGCGTGCTCGGCCGCCGCCACCCCCTCGAGCCCGACCGACAGCCGGGCGTTGTTCATCATCGTGAACATGCAGGCGAGGCCCTTGTGTTCCGTGCCGATCAGATGGCCCACGGCGCCAGTCCGGTCGCCGAACACCATGGTGCAGGTGGGCGCACCATGCTGGCCGAGCTTGGCCTCGAGACCGATGCAGCGCAGATCGTTCGCGGCACCCGCCTCGCCTTCGGGGCCGAGCAGGCGCTTCGGCACCAGGAACAGCGACAAACCGCGGGTTCCGGGCGGCGCATCGGGCAGACGGGCCAGAACCAGATGGAGGATGTTCTCCGCCATGTCGTGGTCGCCATAGGTGATGTAGATCTTCTGCCCGAACAGCCGGTAGGTGCCGTCGTCAGCCCGTTCGGCCCGGCAGCGCAAGGCGCCGAGATCGGAGCCGGCCTGCGGCTCGGTCAGGTTCATGGTGCCGGGCCAGGCGCCCGACACCAATCGCGGCAGGTAAAGGCGGCGCAACTCCGGCGACCCATGCCGGTCGAGCGCCTCGATGGCGCCAGCGGTGAGCAGCCCGGCCAGCGCAAAGGACAAGTTGGCGCCCGACCAGATCTCGAAGCAAGCGGCATTCAAGCTGTGCGACAGCCCCGAGCCGCCCGCCGCTTCGGGCGCCGCCAGACCGTTCCAGCCGCCGTCGATCCAGGCGCGGTAGGCACCGGCCCATCCCGGCGCGACATGCACGCCCGTGTGATCGAGGGTGACGCCATGGCGGTCGCCGACGCGATCGAGGGGCGCCAACACGCCCTCGGCAAACTGCGCCGCTTGCGCCAGCACCGGTGCGGCGTCCTCGCGGTCGTCGGGCAGGCCATTGGCCATGCGGGCATAGGCCATGGTGGCCAGCAGATCGGATTGCGGGGCGCGGTAGGTCAAGCCGGATCCTCGTTTGCGTCGTGGCCCATCTTAGCGTTTCTGGCCGGCAGCGCGATGGGACGGAGACTCGACCGGGATGGACACGCAACGGTTGGCGGCCGGGCCGGAGACCATCGCAACCGCGGCGGCGCTGCTTCGCGGCGGGAACCTCGTCGCCTTCCCGACCGAGACGGTTTACGGCCTCGGCGCCGACGCGCGCGACGCCGAAGCGGTGGCGCGCCTTTATGAGGCGAAGGGTCGACCGCGTTTCAATCCCCTGATCGCCCATGTGCCGACGATCGAGGCCGCGTGGCGCGAGGGGGTCTTCAACGCTGCCGCGGCGGCTCTCGCGGAAGCGTTCTGGCCCGGACCGTTGACGTTGGTGGTGCCGGTGCGAACCGGCGGGAGTATTTGCGCTCTCGCGCGGGCCGGGCTCGACAGCGTCGGCTTGCGGGTTCCGGCCCATCCGATCGCGCGGGCGCTGTTGGAGGCGGTCGACCGGCCGGTCGTGGCTCCCTCGGCCAATCGCTCGGGGCGCATCAGCCCGACGCGTGCGGCCCATGTGCTGGCCGACCTCGACGGACGAATCGATGCTGTGCTGGATGGTGGCGACGCGGCGGTCGGGGTGGAATCGACCATCGTCGGATGCCTTGAGGGGCATTGCGTGCTGTTGCGGCCCGGCGGCATTCCGACGGAAGCCATCGAGGCCTGTCTCGGCATGCGGCTGGCCTCGGGTCAGGACGACGCTGTGTTGAAGGCGCCCGGCATGATGGCGTCGCATTACGCGCCACGGCTCCCGGTGCGGTTGCGGGCGGGGCCGATCGCGCGCCATGAAGCTGTGCTCGATTTCGGCGGTCAACTGGAGGGCGCTTCGGCCGTGGCCTACCTTGATCTGTCGCGGTCGGGCGATCTGCACGAAGCGGCCGCCCGGCTGTTCGACGCCTTGCATCGGCTCGACGCTGCGGGGGCCAGCGGCATCGCGGTCGCGCCCATTCCCGATCACGGTCTCGGCGCCGCCATCAACGACCGCCTGCGCCGCGCCGCCGCGCCGAGACCCGGCTGAAGGCTGCCGGAGCGGACACACCCAGAAGACCGGAGTCGGACAGGGTTCAGGTCAGCGCCACCACGACGCGGCCCCGGACGCCACCATCGACGATGCGCTGCGCCGTCGCAACGATGTCGTCGAAGCCGACGGTCGTCGTCATGGTGGCGAGCTTGTCCGGATCGAGATCGCGCGCGAGGCGATCCCAGGCGGCGATGCGTGCCGCTCGCGGCACGAACACCGAATTGATGCCGAGCAGCGACACCCCACGCAGGATGAAAGGCGCCGCCGTGCCGGGCAGGTCCATGCCGCCCGCAAGTCCACAAGCCGCCACTGCGCCTTCGGCCCGGATCTGCGACAACAAGGTCACGAGCGTCTGGCCGCCGACGCAATCGATGCCGCCGGCCCAACGCTCCGTGCCGAGCGGCTTACCGGGCTCTGCCAGCGCGGCGCGATCGATCACCGCCGTGGCGCCGAGCCGCCGCAGGTAATCCGCTTCGGCGGCTCGTCCGGTTGAGGCCGTGACCGACCAGCCGAGCGCCGCCAGCAGCGCCACCGCCATCGAACCGACGCCGCCCGCAGCACCTGTCACCAGCATCGGTCCTTGCGAGGGCACGAGGCCATGGCGCTCGAGCGCCATCACGGCCAGCATCGCGGTGTAGCCCGCCGTGCCGATCGCCATGGCCTGAGCGGGCGTAAAGGCGACCGGCAGGGGGATCAGCCATTCGCCGGGCACTTGGGCCAGTTCCGCATAGGCGCCCCAGTGGGTTTCGCCGACGCCCCAACCGTTCAGCACCACGGCGTCGCCCGGCTTCAGGCGAGGGTCCTCGGTCGCCTCGACGATGCCGCTGAAATCGATGCCCGGCACCATCGGAAACTGCCGGACCACCGGCCCGCGCCCGGTGATGGCGAGGCCGTCCTTGTAGTTGACGGTCGAATGGGTGAGCCGCACCAGCGTGTCGCCCGGCATCATCGCGGCGCGATTGAGCTCGCGGATGGCAAGCCTGGGTGGGGTGCCCGGCGCGTCGATCACGAGGGCCTTGAACGAAGCCATGCGTCTTCAACTCCTGTTGCCGACGTTCATCTGCGCACAGGTGGAGGATTCGTCGCAACATCGTTGACGGCGCTGACGGATTCGCGGAGGTTTCGGCGTGGTCCGCTGCATGGCGCCGCACCCACATCGAGAGGATCATCGCGATGCGTCGTGGTTCTGCAATTCTCGCCTTCGCGGCATTGGCGTCGCTGGGGGCAGCCCCGTCCCGGGCTGAAACCGTGATGCAGCAATGCGGGCAGCAATATCAGTCCGCCAAGGCGGCCGGGTCGTTGAACGGCATGAGCTGGAACCAGTTCCGGTCCGATTGCGCGACGCGGCTGAAAGGGCAACCGGCTGCGGCCGCCGCGCCCGCTGCGGCGCCTGCGGCGACGCCCGTTTCAAACCCGCTCAACCCCACGCCGGCCGCAATCCCGTCGCCTGCAACCGTGCCGGCACCAGCCACGACGGCCGCTGCCCCGGCCGCAACGGTCGCCACACCGGCCCCTTCGGGCGGACGCGCAGCCTTCCTGGTGCGGGAAAAACAGTGTGGGGCCGAATGGCGCGCCAACAAGGTGAACTTGACGGCCAGCACTCCCGGACTGACCTGGCCGAAATACCTCAGCCAATGCAACGCGCGCTTGAAGCAGGCCGGCAAGTAGGGGCCGAACCCCGCAGCTGACCCATCGTGGCGCTCGGCACGCCGTGTCGAAGCCCGTGGACAGTCGGAATGGCCTGCCGCTATATGCGGGCGCGCAGGCGTCGCGATCCCATGCCGCGCAGGCAGGATGAGGAATGAGTGAGGCGATGGACCAGATGATTGTCCGTGATCCGTCGGCGACCAGGATCATCCGGCGTGCGATGGTGGATAATCAGATCCGCACCTTCGACGTCACCGACCAGCCCTTGCTCGACCGCTTCTACGGCGTGCCGCGTGAAGCGTTCCTGCCCGAGGGGTTGGCACCGCTTGCCTATTCGGACGCGGTGCTGACCGTAGCCGGGCGTGATGGACTGAAGCGCATCTTGTTGATGCCGATGGTTCTGGCGCGCCTGCTTCAGGGAGCCGCCGTTCAGCCGAGCGATCGCGTTCTCGTGGTCGGCGGCGGTACCGGTTATTCGACGGCGCTGCTGGCCGGGATGTGTGCCGAGGTGACGGCGCTCGAGCGCGACATTGGGTTCACGGCCGGCGCGATGGCAGCCTTCAAGGCGCTCGATCTCCCGCAGGCGTCCGCGGTGACGGGATCCCTGGCCGAAGGCTATGCCGCCAAGGGCCCGTTCGACGTGATCGTCGTGGAAGGCGCGGTGGAGGATCACCTCGACCCCTTGTTGGCCCAACTGGCCGACCGGGGCCGCTTCGTCACGATCCGCAAGATGGCGTTCGACGGGGTGCGCCGCAGCGGTCGCGCCATGTTGTATGAGCGTTTCGGCCGCGAGATCGGCAGCCGGCCCTTGTTCGACAGCTCGGCGGCCGTGCTGGACGAATTCGCCAAAGCGGTCAGCTTCGCGTTCTGACCCGCTCGGAACGCGTCGCGCCCAAGCTGGCGTGAGCCTTCCCGGTGTCGCTTTTTTGCGCCACCGGGGAACTTTGTCCCGGTCTGGTTATGAGAATCGGCGAAACTCCCGGCCTGTCGCGTTAAGCTCGCGGCCAAGACTGCGGTTCCCTGGATGCGACGACGCTCGTCGAGGATCCGGGTTCCGCATCAAGGTCGGGGTTGATCGATGTTTGGTGCTTCTGGGATGCGGCCTGCCCGGCTAGGGCGACGCCCCACTTCGAACCTGCGGAGCCGGTGGCCCGATGCGGCCTCGTTGCTGCTCGCGGGCGTGGCGGTTGCGGCTTTAACGGGTCCTGTTCAGGCGGAAAACATCAGTTCCGTGCTGATCAAAGCGTATCGGAACAATCCGTCGCTGAATGCCCAGCGCGCTGGAACCCGTGCGGTCGACGAGAACGTGCCGATTGCGACATCGGGCTACCTGCCGCATGTGACCGCCAGTGGCGACGTCGGCTACCAATATTCCAACGCGGTCGGCGCCGGCATCACGGCCTCGAGCGGCAGCACCACCTCGACATCCACGTCGACGTCCGGCACCTCGGGCACCAGCGGCACCAGCACGTCCGGGACTTCGGGCGCTTCCACCGGCACCTCGACGTCATCCTCGACCAGCACAGGCTCGGCCGGCATCGCTGACACGGTTCCACGCGGCGTCGGTCTGCAGGTGACGCAGACGCTATTCGACGGGCTCCGCACCACCAATTCGGTCCGGCAGGCGGAATCGAACGTCCTCGGCTCGCGTGAAACGCTCCGCAACCAAGTCCAGAGCACCCTGCAGAGCGCCGCCCAGTCCTACATGGACGTGCTGCGCGACACCGCGACGCTCGAATTGCGCAACAGCAACATCAAGGTGCTGGACGAGCAGCTTCGGCAGACGCAGGACCGGTTCAAGGTCGGCGAGGTGACGCGAACCGACGTGGCTCAGGCGGAGTCGGGTTTGGCGGGGTCGCGCGCCGACTATTACCTTGCGCAATCCAACCTCCAGAATTCCATTGCAAGCTTCCGCCAGGTGGTGGGTGAGCAGCCGACCCGGCTCGAGCCGGCGCAGCCGCTGACCCGCGGCTTGCCGCAGACCCTGGCCCAGGCCATTTCGGTGTCGCAGGTCGAACATCCGAACGTGCAATCCGCGCTGCACAATGTCGATGTCGCGGCCGCGCAGGTGAAGATCGCCGAGGGCGCGCTGCTGCCCACCGTCAGCGCGACCGGCTCCGTGCAGCAGCGCTATGATGTGTCGAACGTCGTCGGCAGCAGCGCCTTCGTGGGTTACGTGGGCGGCACGATTTCGGTGCCGTTGTATGAGGGCAGTGCCCCCTACGCGACCATCCGCCAGTCCAAGGAGAACCTCGGTCAAGCCCGCTTCCAGGCCGACGTGGTCCGGGATCAGGTTCGCGCCGCCGTGATCTCGGCCTGGGGCTTGTTCGAGAGTTCGAAGATCGTGGTGCAATCCGACCAGACGGCCGTCAACGCATCCGAGATCGCCCTCAACGGCGTGCGCGAGGAAGCCCGCGTCGGACAGCGCACCACCCTCGACGTGCTGAATGCCCAGCAGACCTTGTTGAACGCCCGCGTGGCGCTTGTTGGCGCGCAGCGCGACCGTGTGGTCGCCACCTATGCGGTGTTGTCCTCCATCGGGCGGCTGACGACGGGAATCCTCAATCTCGGCATCAAGGATTATGACCCGACCGTGCATTTCGAGCAGGTCAAGGACAAGTGGGTCGGCCTGCGAACGCCGGATGGCCGATAAGCCGGGCATCGTCGCCGGCCTTCTATCTAAACGGCGCCCGGTTATGGCTTAACCAGCCGCCGATCCGTCTGTAAAAGACTGGAAAACGACCAAGCGCACTTGCGCCGCGCAGGCGCGCTGCGCAGATTGCTGCGTCACAGATTCCGTTTCATCGCGGCTGCGCCGGCATCGAGCCAAGCAGGATTACCAAGGGACGTTTCGAGGCATGGCAGCACCCAGCACCACGTCGGCGCAGGCTCCGGACGCGGAACATTCCCAAATAGGGCTTAACGAACCTTCAATGGAAGACATCCTGGCTTCGATCCGCCGCATCATCGCCGAGGATCAGTCCAACAACCTTGCACGCGGCAGCATCGGCGGCTTGACGCGCCGCGCCGCCCTGGCGGCCGCCGCCGAGGTTCGACCCGCTGAGGACAGGCAGGTTCAGCCCGAGGCGGAAGCCCCGGCGATCGAGCTGCCCGCCCCGGTCTACGAGCCGGAGATCCATGTCGATCACGAGATTGACACGACCGCCCATGACTTTGGAACGCCTCTCGAGGAGCCGACTCCTTTCCACCTGGACCACATGCATGGGCCCGAGACGACGTTCGAGCCCGAGCCCGAACCCGAACATCTCGGCTTCCAGGCGCATGACGCGGGGCAGGAGGTGGCCTACGCGCTGCCTGAGCCACGCGATGTCGGGCTCGAGTCCGAGCCGTTGATGTCGCATGCGGCAGGCGCCTCGATCACGTCGTCGTTCCACGCCCTGGCCGAAACCATGGTGTTGCAGGACCCCGAGCTGATCGAGCGGGTAATGCGGGATTCCATGCGGCCGCTGTTGAAGACCTGGCTCGACGATCACCTGCCCAGCATCGTCGAGCGTCTGGTGCGGACCGAGATCGAACGTGTGGCGCGTGGCGGCCGCGGTCGCAACGGCTAGCATCACCATGGAAAAGCTTTTCGCCGCTGCTGTTGTCGAGCAGCGGATCAGTGCCGCTTGGGACGAGGCCGGCGCCTTCAGGGCAGGGCGCCCGGATCGCGTCGGGGCGCAACCGTTCTGCATGGTCATCCCGCCGCCGAACGTGACGGGCTCGCTGCATATCGGGCACGCGCTCAACAACACCTTGCAGGACGTGCTTTGCCGCTTCGAGCGGATGCGCGGCAAGGATGTGCTGTGGCAGCCCGGCATGGACCACGCCGGCATCGCCACCCAGATGGTGGTGGAGCGGCAACTGGCCGAACGGCAGCAGCCGGACCGTCGCAGCATGGGCCGCAAAGCGTTCATCGAACGCGTTTGGGCCTGGAAGGATGAGTCCGGCGGCCAGATCGTCGGCCAGTTGCAGCGGCTCGGTGCTTCCTGCGATTGGTCGCGCACGCGCTTTACCATGGACGAGGGCCTGAGCGCCGCTGTCCTCAAAGTGTTCGTGACCCTTTATCGGCAGGGCCTGATCTACAAGGACAAGCGTCTCGTCAACTGGGACCCGAAGTTCCTGACCGCCATCTCGGACCTCGAGGTCGTGCCGGTCGAGATCAAGGGCAGCCTTTGGCATTTCCGCTATCCGGTGGTGGATGCGGCCGGGGCCGAAACAGGCGAATTCATCACGGTCGCCACCACGCGGCCGGAAACGCTGCTGGGCGACACGGCGGTCGCGGTTCACCCCGAGGACGACCGCTATAGGCATCTGCAGGGACGGCAGGTGCGGCTGCCGCTCGTCGGACGGCTGATCCCGATCGTTGCGGATGATTACAGCGATCCCGAAAAGGGGTCGGGTGCCGTGAAGATCACCCCGGCGCATGATTTCAACGATTTCGAGGTCGGCAAGCGTCACGGGCTGCCGATGATCAACATTCTCGACGCCGAGGCGCGGCTGCTGCTCGTCGGCAACGAGGCCTTTCTGGCGGGTGTCGATCCGCAGGCCGCCGCCTGGGCGCTCGGCCTGCACGGGCAGGACCGCTTCGTGGCCCGCAAGGCCGTGGTGGCAAGGATGGAGGAGCTCGGCCTGCTGGCCGAGGTCGAGCCCCATGCGCTGACGGTGCCGCATGGTGACCGGTCGAACGTGGTGATCGAGCCGTGGTTGACGGACCAATGGTACGTCGATGCCGCGACCCTGGCGACACCCGCCCTGGCGGCGGTGCGTGAGGGCAAGACGAGCTTTATCCCGAAGACTTGGGAAAAGACCTATTTCGAGTGGCTGGACAATATCCAGCCCTGGTGCGTGTCGCGGCAGCTCTGGTGGGGACACCAGATCCCGGCTTGGTATGGCCCGGACGGCACCGTCTTCGTCGCCATGTCGGACGATGAAGCGCATCGCGACGCCGCGGCCCACTACGGAGCCGCCACGCCGTTGACGCGCGACGAGGACGTGCTCGATACGTGGTTTTCGTCTGCGCTGTGGCCCTTCTCGACGCTGGGCTGGCCCGACCAGACGCCGGAGCTCGCCCGCTTCTATCCGACCGCGACACTCGTCACCGGCTTCGACATCATCTTCTTCTGGGTCGCCCGGATGATGATGATGGGACTGCACTTCACGGGCGAGGTGCCGTTCAAGGACGTCTATATGCATGCCCTCGTCCGTGACGAGAAAGGGCAGAAGATGTCCAAGTCGAAGGGCAACGTCGTCGACCCGCTGGTGCTGATCGACCAGTTCGGCGCCGATGCGCTGCGCTTCACCCTGGCCGCCATGGCGGCTCAGGGGCGTGACATCAAGCTCGCGACCTCGCGCATCGAAGGCTACCGCAACTTCGGCACCAAGCTCTGGAATGCGGCGCGGTTCGCCGAGCTGAACGGCTGCGGCCGCGTTGCCGGCTTCGATCCCGCAACAACGCGCTCGACCCTTAACCGTTGGGTGCTCAGCGCCTTCGCCGGGGCTGTGGCCGACGTCACGGCGGCGCTCGAAGCCTACCGGTTCAACGACGCGGCGGGCGCGGCCTACCGGTTCGTCTGGAATCTGTTCTGCGATTGGTATCTGGAGTTCGCGAAGCCCGTCTTCGCCGGTCAGGATGCGGCCGAGAAGGCCGAGACCCAGGCCACCACGGCCTATGTGCTGGATGGCATCTGCGCGCTGTTGCATCCCTTCATGCCCTTCATCACGGAAGAATTGTGGGGCATCACCGGGGCGACCGGTCCGGCGCGCGACAGCGTGCTGGCCCTGGCACCTTGGCCCAGCGTGGCGCACTTGTCCGATGCCGCAGCCCAGGCGGAGCTCGACTGGGTGATCGCCCTGATCTCGACGGTGCGGTCGATCCGTTCGGAGCTGAACGTGCCGGCCGGCGCCACTGTGCCGCTCGTGTTGGTCGAGGCCAGTGCCGAGGTCCGGCGCCGCGCCGAGCGGTGGGGCGACATCCTGAAACGGCTTGGCCGCTTTACCGATATCGGCTTTGCCGATGAGGCGCCACGCGGCGCCGTGCAGGCCCCCCTTCCAGGGGCGGTGGCGGCCTTGCCGCTTGCAACGGTGATCGATGTGGCGGCCGAGGCCGCCCGCCTCGGCAAGGAAGGCGGCAAGCTGCGGGCGGAAGCCGGCAAACTCGAGAGCAAGCTCGCCAATCCCGGGTTTCTGAACAAGGCCAGTCCCGAGGTGATCGAGGAAACCCGTGAACGGCTTGCCGAACTGCAGGCCCGCGCCGGCAAGCTCGATGACGCGCTGCGACAGATCTCCGGCTGAGCGACGAGCCGTCGGGGTGGGCGACGGCTGACAGGCAGCGATCGCGCGACCGATCGCATGTCGATCGGCCGTCGCTGCGCCGGGCCGGCACGGGATTTGTCATGCGTCGATGGCGCTTGTTCGATTCCGGGTGACGTCCTGGCCTCATCTGTGCTGCAAGGCCGCCCGGCCGCGGTGATCGCACACACCAACGCAGCCTCGACGATGCGATCCAGCTGGACGTTGGTCGGCTCTGTTGCTTGTAACCGTAAAGTCACTCCGGCGCTTTTTTGAATAGCGTAAAGATCTTCTTCTGCAACACCCCGAGCTTGACTCTCGGCTCAGCCCTCAGCGGCCCCCTACACGCTTCGTGTTGTTTCTGACACACCCGACTGGATTGAATACACCCCCTTTTGCCGTCCGAAAGGTGCCCCTATTGCGCCATAAACGCCGCGCTAATCTGCCGGGCCCAGAAGATTGGTGGGAGCTTTCTCATCGCGTTCTGACGCTGTCCCAGGCTGGGGATGGCGAAAGGTCTTCTGGCGCGCCTGTCTGAACCGTGGCTGATCCGATCGTTGATCCGATCGTCGCGGAACCGGGGGAGTGGCGAGTCAGTGGGGCGGAAACCACATGGTCGGACGACACGGCATGGACAAGGTCTGGGCGCCTCGCGCAGCCCGTGCCGACCGCGCCTTTGTGCAAGCCGCACGAGGCCTTTCGGGATGCTTGGGGATCGTGGCTCTCGGGCTGGCGCTTCAGGGCGGAGCCGCCTGGGCGCTCGACGGCACGGCTGAGACACCCGCTGACGCCAAGGCGTCGCTGTCGAACTTCGCCAATCCGCAACAAGCGATGCGCCAGGGTATCGCGGTCTATCGGTCCGGTGACGTCAAATCCTCTGTCGAAGCCTTCAAATACGCAGCCGCCGGTGGCAATCCGCTCGCCCGCTGGAAGCTCGGCAAGATGTATGCCGATGGCGACGGGGTGCCGCAGGACGACACCAAGGCCTTCGATTACTTCACGCAGATCGTCCAGAATTACGATGAGGACAATCATAGCGTCCGTGACGTGTCGGTGGTGGCCAATGCCTTTGTGGCGCTCGGCATCTACGACCTGAACGGCATCGCCAACACGGACGTCAGGCCCGATTCCGAGCGGGCGCTCGAGATGTTTCAATATGCGGCGCTGAATTTCGGCAGCGCCGATGCGCAATATAATCTGGCGCGGCTTTATCTCGATGGCGCCCCGAACATCGCCAAGGATACCCGGCAGGCGGTGCGTTGGATGGCGCTGGCGGCCGAGAAGAACCACAAGCAGGCCGAGGCACTGCTTGGACACATGCTGTTCAACGGCTTCGATGGCGTCGCCCGCCAGCGCGCCCGCGGCCTGATGTGGCTGATGCTGGCCAAGGACGCCGCAACCGACAGCCGCGACGCCTGGATCATCGATCTCTACAACCGGGCCTCGGACGCAGCTTCGGATTCGGACCGCCAGGTGGCAATCCTTTATGCGGACGATCACCGGCACAAGAACTGACGCCGGCCACCAGCCTGCTCAGCGCAGGTCGATGCGTACCGGCACATGGTCGGACGGCTTTTCGGCCGCCCGCATGTCCTTGTCGATCGTCACATCCACCAGCCTGTCGGCGGCCCGGGACGACAGAAGCAGGTGGTCGATGCGGATGCCCTTGTTCCGCTGCCACGCGCCCGCCTGATAATCCCAGAAGCTGTAGACGCCGGCATGATCGGTGGTGGCCCGCAGCGCATCGGTCAGACCGAGCGACACCAAGGTGCGATACCGTTCGCGCGTCTCAGGCAGGAACAGCGCATCGTGGACCCAGGCCTCCGGATCGGCGGCGTCGCGCCGGTCCGGAATGACGTTGTAGTCGCCGGCCAGGACGAGCGTGGCGCCTTCCGCGAGGCGTTGGCGGGCATGAGCGGCCAGCCGATCCATGAAGCGCAGCTTATAGGGGTATTTGTCGGTCCCCACGGGGTTGCCGTTCGGCAGGTAGATGGAGGCCACCAGGATCTCGCCGCCGCCATCCGGCACGCGCGCTTCGATGAAGCGGGCCTGCGTATCCTCCGGCTCGCCCGGCAGCCCCGCCGTGGCCTCGACCGGCCGACGCGACAGGATCGCGACACCGTTGAAACCCTTCTGGCCATGCACGTTGCAATGATAGCCGGCCGCCTCGATCTCCTGACGCGGAAAGCTGTCGTCCGTGCATTTCAGCTCCTGCAGGCAGAGCACGTCGGGCGCCACCGCGCCAAGGTAACCCAGCAGGTGGTCGAGGCGCTGGCGCACCGAATTGACGTTCCAGGTCGCTATGCGCATCGCCTCAACTCCAGCGCCGGTGCGCCCACATCCACTGCTCGGGCGCCTGCCGGACATAACGCTCGAACGTCTTCTGGATCGCCATCGTGGCGGCCTCGATATCGGCCTTGCGGTCTGCGGTCTCTTCCACCGGCAGGAGCTCGAAGGATTGCACGAAGCGGACGCCGGGCAGGCGTCGCATCCGCACCATAAGGATTGGCGCCCCGACGCTGCGGGCCAGCATGGCCGGAAAGGTGGTGGACGGCGCGGGCTTACCGAACAAGGGCACCACGATGCCGTTGTTTTCCCGCTGGTCGCTCAGGAAGCCGATGCTGCCGCCATCGCGGACGATCTTCATGAACTGCCTCGGGACTGACCCGCTCTTCGGCACTAATCCGCCCGTGTAAAGGAAGGACCGCATCCGCAGCACGTCCGCATCGACATGCGGATTGTTCATCGGCCGGTAGATGCTCCAGGGTTTGGCGCCGACCTGCATGATGCCGAGAATTGCCAGCTCCCAGTTGCCGAGATGGCCCGCGCAGGCCACACGACCGCCGGGGCGCGCCGCCCAGGCCTCCAGCACCGCATGATCCTCGAAGGTCACACGTCCGTCGGCCGCAATGGCGTCGAGGTGGAACGATTCCGCGAAGGTGCGGCCGAGGTTGTCCCACATGGCGCGGATCACCCGCTCGCGCTCGGGCTCGTCGAGTTCGGGCATCGCGTCGCGCAAGTGGGCCAGAGCGCGGCCGTGCCGGTGCGTCAGGGGGGCGACATGACGCCAGAGTCCGCCCGACAGGGCCGAGGCAACCTCCACCGGGAGAGATCCCAGCAGCAGGCCGGCGAAGCGGAAGAGACGGTGCTCGAACCTGTATCGAAACGATGTCCAGCGTGATCGAAGCGACAAAGCGAAAGAGTCCGGCCCGCGGCTGAAAGTGTCAACAGGGCGCTTGATGGACGATCACCCGGGCGAGCGTCAAGCCGATGGCCTCACTGACCGGCCGGTGCCCGGAGCAAGGCCATGCCGCATGAGGAAGCGCCGCACCGGTGCCACGCGGCCGAGCGCCATCAGGCCGGCGCCCCGCAGCGCATCTGTGGCCACCCCGCGGGACAGCAACGAGCCGTTCAACAGGTCGACGGCGGCGATCCGACCCGCCACGTCGCGGCGGCGCTCACGCTCAAAGGCCCGGAGGATCTCGGCATTGCCGGGGTCGGCGACGGGCGGCGTACCGGCGACATGCCGCACAAGCGCCGCGACATCCCGAAAGCTCAGGTTCAAACCTTGGGCGCCGATCGGCGGCAGGGCATGCGCGGCCTCGCCGACCAGCACCAAGCGAGGCCCTATGAGGGCCGTCGCGGCCTGCGTGATGATCGGAAAGCTGCCGATCGCCCCCTCGAGCGTCATGGCGCCGAGCAGGCGGGCACATTGCCGCTCGGCATCCCGCACAAAGGCGGCATCGCCGGCAGCGCGTCGCCGCCTGGCGGCCGCGGGCGACATGACCCAGACCAGGCTCGAACGGCGCTGGCCCTCACCCGGCAGGGGCACCAGCGTGAACGGCCCCTCGCGGGTGTGGAATTCCGTCGATACGTTACCGTGCGGTGCGGCATGCGCGAAGGTGGCCGTCATGGCGCGTTGCGGATGTTCGGTGGTGCGGACGCCGATGTGGGCCGCCTTGCGGGCCAGGGAGGCGCGCCCGTCGGCCGCGACCACCAGCGACGCCCGCAAGACCTCGCCCGTGTCGAGACGCACGTCAGCGGCATCAGCCTTGAAGGCAAACCCAGTTGCGGCGGACGACGCAAGGGTCAACCCGGACGTCGTTCCGGCGGCCTGCCACAGGGCTGCTTCGAGCGTGGCATTGTCGACGTTGTACCCGAAGGCCGAAAGGCCGATCTCCTCGGCCTTGAAGGCGACGGGGGGCGGCGCAAACAGCGACCCCGTCGCATCGACGATCCGCATGGTGCGCAACGCCTCGGCTGCCGGGGCGATCGAGGGCCACAGGTCAAGCTGCCGCAGCAGGTCGACCGAACCTTCGAGAAGCGCCACCGTGCGTCCCGGCCGCGGCGCCCCGGGTTGGCCCACAAGGGTGACGGCGCGGCCTTGACGCGCCAAGGCGATCGCGGCTGTCAGGCCGACCGCCCCGGCGCCCACCACGACGACGGGAGCCTCGAGATCGTGTTGCACCACCGTCGTCGGCATGGGTTGGTTTCCTCAGCGCTTCCGCAGCGCTTCCACGCCCGGCAGCACCTTGCCCTCGAGCCATTCGAGAAAGGCACCCCCGGCGGTTGAGAGATAGGTGAAGTCCTCCGCCACGCCAGCGCCGTTCAGGGCCGACACAGTGTCGCCCCCGCCCGCGATGGTGACCAGTTGTCCGTCCGCCGTCAGCCGCGCCGCATCCTTGGCGATCGCCACAGTGCCGGTGTCGAACGGCTTCAGCTCGAAGGCGCCGAACGGCCCGTTCCACACCAGCGTCTTGGCCCGGCGGAGCACCGTGGCCACATGGGCGATCGATTGCGGCCCGATATCGAGGATCATCTCGTCCGCTTCTACGTCGCCGATCCCTGCCGTGCGGGCCGCAGCCCCGGCCTTGAACTCCTTGGCGAGCGTGACATCGACCGGCAACACGATCTCGCAGGCGCCTGCATCGGCCAGGATGGCGCGTGCCGTGTCGGTCAGGTCATGCTCGCAAAGCGACTTGCCGACAGGCCTGCCCTGAGCGGCCAGAAAGGTGTTGGCCATGCCGCCGCCGATGATCAGCACATCGACCTTCTTGACGAGGTTGCCGAGCAGTTCGAGCTTGGTCGACACCTTGGCGCCGCCGACGATCGCCACCACGGGGCGCTCGGGCTTCTCGAGCGCGCGCGTCAAGGCCTCGATCTCGGCCTGCATGGAACGGCCCGCATAGGCGGGCAGGCGGCGGGCCAAGCCCTCGGTCGAGGCATGGGCCCGGTGGGCCGCCGAGAAGGCATCGTTGACATAAATGTCACCGAGCGCCGCCAAGGCCTCGACGAAGGCGTCGTCGTTCTTTTCCTCGCCCTTGTGGAAGCGGGTGTTCTCGAGCAGCAGCACGTCGCCGTTCTTCAGCGCCTGCACGGCCTGCAGGGCCGGCTCGCCGATCGTGTGCGGCAGGAAATGCACCGGATGGCCGACATGGTCGCCCATGGCGGCAGCGACGCCACGCAGCGAGTTCACCTCGTCGGGGCCGCCCTTCGGCCGGCCGAAATGGGCCAGCAGCACCACCTTACCGCCCTTGTCGGCGATGTGGCGGATCGTCGGCACGACACGCTCGATACGGGTGGTGTCGCTGATGCGGCCGTTCTCGACCGGCACGTTGAGGTCGACGCGGACGAGGACCCGCTTGCCGGCCAGATCGGCGTCGTCGAGGGTGTTGAAATCGCTCATGGGAGTCTCCGAAGCGCCGCGGTGGGCGGGAAACCCCGGGTCCCCCGGACAGCGATGATGGGGAAGCGCAAGGCCGGCTGGCCCCGCAAGCCCGCGCGAAGGCGGGAACACCCTCTCCCGCTCGCGCGGGAGAGGGTTTGATGGTCAGATGAGCTTCGCCATCGCGACGGCGGTGTCGCCCATGCGGTTCGAGAAGCCCCATTCGTTGTCGTACCAGGACACGACGCGCACGAAGGTGCCGTTGATGACCCTGGTCTGGTCCATGTGGAAGATGGACGAATGCGGGTCGTGGTTGAAGTCGCTGGAAACGTTCGGCAGGTCCGTGTAGCCGAGCACGCCGGCCATCTCGCCTTCCGCGGCCTTCCGCATGGCGGCGTTGATTTCTTCCTTCGTGGTGGCGCGCTTCACCACCAGCTTCAGGTCCACCAGCGACACGTTCGGGGTCGGCACCCGGATGGCCGAGCCGTCGAGCTTGCCGGCAAGCTCGGGCAGCACGAGGCCGATCGCCTTGGCGGCGCCGGTCGAGGTCGGGATGGACGACAGGGCTGCGGCGCGGGCGCGATACAGGTCCTTGTGCATCGTATCGAGCGTCGGCTGGTCGCCCGTGTAGCTGTGGATCGTCGTCATGAAGCCGTGCTCGATGCCGATCGTTTCGTGCAGCACCTTGGCGATGGGCGCCAGGCAATTGGTGGTGCAGGAGCCGTTCGACACCACGATGTCGTCCTTGGTCAGGGTCTTGTCATTGACCCCCATGACAATGGTCTTGTCGGCGCCGTCGGCCGGGGCCGAAACCAGCACGCGCTTGGCGCCAGCCTTGACGTGGGCCATGGCCTTGTCCTTCGCGGTGAAGATGCCGGTGCATTCCATCGCGATATCGATGCCGAGCTCGGCATGCGGCAGGGTGGACGGATCACGGATCGCCGTGACCTTGATGGGGCCGGTGCCGACGTCGATGGTGTCGCCCGAAACCTCTACCTTGTGCGGGAAGCGGCCATGCACGCTGTCGAAGCGCAGCAGATGGGCGTTGGTCTCGACCGGCCCGAGGTCGTTGATGGCGACGACTTGGATGTCGGTGCGGCCCGACTCGACGATCGCCCTCAGGATGTTTCTCCCGATGCGCCCGAAGCCGTTGATGGCGACTTTCACGGTCATGCTTGTTCTCCTTTGCCCAGCACGGCATGCCTGAAGCCGCTG
This sequence comes from Lichenihabitans sp. Uapishka_5, assembly GCF_033947565.1. Lineage (NCBI taxonomy): Bacteria > Pseudomonadati > Pseudomonadota > Alphaproteobacteria > Hyphomicrobiales > Lichenihabitantaceae > Lichenihabitans > Lichenihabitans sp. Uapishka_5. The sequence goes on along the minus strand of NZ_JARPVX010000002.1, from coordinate 181,958 downwards.
CGAGCATCAATGCCGAAATGCGAGGCGCTATGCGCAAGCTGCATGGCTTCGTAAGCTCGACCGGCCAACCGGCCTGGTCGAACCGCCGCGTCCGCCGGGCAACCCCTTTTCAATGCGCCGCTTGTACGTCAAAGCTGTGTGGCCCGCTACAGCTGGAAACGAACGCACTTCCCCATGGCGCTGCCAGATAGCCTGCACAATGCCGTGAAGACATTGACGGGTGCCCTCGACCTTCTGGAGGCGGCCGTGGAACGCCGCGTCCGTGCGGACGCGGCCCGCGCTCAGCTGGAACAGGAACTGGCCTTGATGCAGGAGGACCGGGCACGACTCGGCGAGGCTCTGGAGCAGAGCCAATTGGCTGGCGAGCAATGGCGTCATACGGGGGCCGCCGTCGCCGAACGGCTCGAGCAGATGGATGCCGTTTGCGCCACGCTGCGCGATCGCCTCGGCGACTGACGGAGCCGCGCATGACCCAGGTCACCGTGTCCATCGCGGGCCGCTCCTATCGCATGGCCTGCGACGACGGCGAGGAAGCCCATCTCGAGCGGCTGGCAGAACGGCTCGACGCCAAGATCACCGAATTGCGCGGCCATTTCGGTGAGATCGGCGACGGTCGCATCACCGTGATGGCGGCTTTGACCATCGCGGACGACCTATCGGCCGCCGAAGCCCGCGTAGCCGCGCTCGAAGCTCGGCTGGCCGCGGTAGCGGACCTCGAGGCGAGCGTCGACGACCGGCTTGAGGCCGGTTATGCGACGGTGGCGGAGGCGGTCGTCGAGGCGGCGCAGCGCATCGAGCGGATCGCCCGCGGCCTCGACGCGATCGGCCGGGACTGACCCGACGCGGCGTTTAGGGGTGGCGTTCGACGGCCGAATTTGCTTTGACCCGGCCTTGCCCGCGCTTGGAAGCCCGCCATGATCCGATCCGCCCTGATGACCGTCATGACCGCAGCCGCCCAGAAGGCCGGCCGCGGCTTGAAGCGCGACCTCGGCGAGATCGAGAACCTTCAGGTGTCGGTGAAGGGCCCGGGCGACTTCGTCACCGCGGCCGACAAACGGGCCGAGAAAGTGCTGTTCGAGGAACTGTCGCGCGCCCGGCCAGGCTACGGTTTCGTGATGGAAGAGGGTGGCACCGTCGAGGGCACGGACAAGAGCCACACCTGGCACATCGATCCGCTCGACGGCACCACCAACTTCCTGCATGGGCTGCCGCTGTTCGCCATCTCGATCGCGCTGGTTCGCGAAGATCAGATCGTGGCCGGCCTGATCTTCAATCCCGGCACCGACGAAATGTATGTCACCGAGAAGGGGCAGGGCGCGTTTCTCAATGCCACCCGCATGCGGGTGGCGGCCCGGCGCAAACTATCGGATTCGCTAATCGCCTGCGGCATCCCGCCCTTGGCGCGGGCCAAGCACCATCCCTTGTTCAAGCAGGAATTCGCGGCGTTGCTGGCCACCTCCGGCAACCTGCGCCGCCTCGGCTCGGCGGCGCTCGATCTGGCGGCCGTGGCGGCGGGTCGTTTCGATGGCTATTGGGAGCGCAATATCCAAAGCTGGGACGTGACGGCCGGCGCCCTGATGGTGCGTGAGGCGGGCGGCTTCGTCAGCACGGCCGATGGCACCGACGACATCGTCCATGGCGGCAGCATCCTGGCCGGCAACGAATACATCCAGCGTGAGATGCTGGCCGCCATCAAGGGCATCGGCTGAACCCTGGCTGTGGGATTCGCGTGAGTCCGCGTCAACCTTCTGCTAAGGATTGAGAAAGCCCCCGCCGGTCGCGGCGGCGGTGCGCCGGATTGGATTGATGGCCTCACGCGGTGATCCCTTTCGCTTGTCCTCGCCACGGGTGTTCCTGGTGCGGATGGTGGTCTTCCTGATCCTCGTCGGCTTCGTGGCCCTGATCCTGTACCGGCAGATCAGCGCCGCCTTTCTGGCCAACCCGGCGCTCAACGGCCTCATCTTCGGCGTAGCCGTCATCGGTATCGTGCTCGGGCTGCGACAGGTGATCCGGCTCTTCCGTGAGGTCCGGTGGGTGAACGCGCTGCGACGGCCGGGGAGCGACGCGCCGGCCCCGGTGCTGCTGGCACCCCTCACGGCGGTGATCCGCCCGGATGCCCAGCCGAATTCGGTGTCGACCCTGACGCTACGGGCCGTGCTGGACGCCGTCGGATCGCGCCTCGACGAATCGCGCGAGCTTGCCCGGTACCTCACCGGCCTGCTGATTTTCCTCGGCCTGCTCGGCACCTTCTGGGGCCTGCTGGAAACCGTCGGGTCGATCTCCGGCGTCATCCAGTCGATGCAGGTGACGGGCGATTCCGGCGCCATGTTCGATGATCTGAAGAACGGCCTCGCGGCCCCCATCGCGGGCATGAGCGTCTCGTTCACCTCGTCGCTGTTCGGATTGTCGGGCTCGCTGGTGCTCGGCTTCCTGGACCTCCAGGCCGGGCAGGCGCAGAACCGCTTCTTCACAGAACTCGAAGACAACCTGTCGAACTACACCACCGAGGCACTCGGCGAGGGCGGCGACGCCAAGGCTGTCGCACTGCCGGTGGGTCTCCAGTCCGCCCTCGACAAGATTGCGGCCGGCGCCGACCAGTCGAGCAGCCGCGCCGCCACCGCCGCCATGGCCAATCTCGCGGAGGGCATCCAGGGCCTCGTGCAGCACATGCGATCCGAACAGCAGCTGATCCGCGACTGGGTGGAAACGCAGTCGAGCCAGAGCAACGAAACACGGCGGCTACTCGAGCGCGTGCTGCGCGAAAAGGAGATGCGCTGATGGCGCTTGCGCGCAGTCGGCGCAGCCAACGCCACATCGATTATTGGCCCGGCTTCGTCGATGCCCTTTCGGTGATGCTGCTCGTCATCACCTTCCTGTTGTCGGTGTTCATGCTGTCGCAGTTCTTCATGTCGCGCGAAGTCAGCGGCAAGGACTCGGCCCTCGGCCGGCTCAATCGACAGATCGAGGAGCTGACGTCGCTGCTCGCCCTCGAGCGATCGAAGTCGTCGAGCGACCAGTCGAGCCTTGCCTCGCTTCAGGCGACGCTCGATGCGACCGCCAAGGAACGCAACCGCCTGCAAGGCGTCGTCGATGCCGGCGTGCTGGCGGGTGGCGGCGCAGCCGTGGCGACATCCGACGCCGCCGGCGCTGTGACACGCGAAAAGGACAACACCAGCCGGGCGCTCGCCCAGGTGGACATTCTCAACCAGCAGATCGCGGCGTTGCGTAAGCAGCTCGGCGCCCTTGAGGATGCACTCGGCGCCTCGGAGTCTCGCGACAAGGACAGTCAGGCCCGCATCGCCGAACTCGGGTCGCGGCTCAATGTGGCGCTGGCCCAGAAGGTGCAGGAGCTCGCGCGTTATCGGTCGGACTTCTTTGGCCGACTGCGCGAGATCCTCGGCAACCGTCCCGGCATCCGGGTTGTGGGCGACCGCTTCGTGTTTCAATCCGAGGTGCTGTTCGATTCAGGCCAGGCCACCGTCAACCCCGATGGCCATGCGGAGCTCGATCAACTGGCCAGCGCCGTGATCGAGCTCGAACGCGAGATTCCGCCCGACATCGCCTGGATCCTGCGTGTCGACGGCCATACCGACAAGCGCCCGATCACCTCGCCGCAGTTCAAGTCGAACTGGGACCTGTCGGCGTCGCGCGCCATCGCGGTGGTGCAGTATCTGGTCGGCAAGGGCGTCGATCCGCAGCGGCTGCTGGCGGCGGGGTTCGGGGAATTCCAGCCGATCGACACGGGCGACAGCGACGACGCCTTGCGTCGGAACCGCCGCATCGAACTGAAGCTCACCGAGCGGTAATGATCCACATCGCGCCGTTTGAGGACCGCCACTGGCCAGACCTCGAAACCCTTTGGGTAGAGGCTTGGACGGCCCTTCTGCCGAGCATCGACTTCGCGGCCCGGATACCCTGGTTTCGAAACCATGTGGCCGATCTGCAGCGGGAAGGGGCCACAGCCCTGGTGGCGCATCACACCGGGACGCCCCTCGGTTTCATGACGATCAATCCCGACACCCGGGACCTCGACCAGCTTGTGACCGCACGGGCTGCGCAACGCCGCGGCATCGGCCGGCTTCTGATCCGGGCCGCCAAGGCGCGCTCGCCCGCTGAGCTGAGCTTGACCGTGGCGCAGATGAACCAGCCCGCGATAAGGCTCTACGAAAGCGAAGGCTTCGCCGTGTCAGGCACCGGCATCAGCCTGCGGTCCGGTCTCCCGACCTTCCGGATGGTGTGGCAGGGCCTCGCTTGACGGCAGGGCCGTCACCGAAGCAAAGCCCGATAAATATCGGCCTCGCCGATTGCGCCCAGCAGAGCCCCGGCCGCATCCACCACCAGCAACGGGCAATTCTGCACCTGCCGCAGGGCGATGGCCTGCCGTAATGGCATATCGGCCGGGATCGTAATCGCTTCGGCCCCGACCGCATGGCCGTTGAGCCCGCTGCTCGCCACCGGGAGGGTAGCGCCCGTGCCGATCCGCAGCGGGATGGGCTGCCCTTCGGCAACTACCACCTGCAAGCCGGAGGCCTGACAGGCCGTCACCACCTGACCGGTGCGCGGCAGCGTCGCCAGGGGCGTCATGATGGCCGACGCGCGCAGCGCCTCGAGCGGGTTCACGTGGCGCACGAACTCGGCCACATAAGCATCGGCAGGCCGCAGCAGAATGTCCTCCGCGGTGCCGGCCTGCACGATGCGCCCGCCCTCCATGATGACGATGCGGTTGCCGAGCTTGATGGCTTCGTCGAGGTCGTGGCTGACGAAGAGGATCGTCTTTTTGAGGGTGCTCTGCAGCGCCAGGAGCTCGTCCTGCAGCTTGGTGCGGATCAGCGGGTCGAGCGCCGAGAAGGGCTCGTCCATCAGCAGAATATCGGCGTCGGTCGCAAAGGCTCGGGCCAGGCCGACGCGCTGCTGCATGCCGCCCGACAGTTCATGGGCGTATTTGTCGGCCCAGCGGTCGAGCCCCACCATGGCGAGCTTTTCGTCGACGATCCGGTTGCGCGCGACGCCGGACAGCCCGCGCAGTTCGAGGCCGAGCCCCACGTTGTCGCGCACGGAGCGCCAGGGCAATAGCGCGAATTGCTGGAACACCATGGCGACCGAGCGGCCACGCAGCGCACGCAGGCTGCGGGCGTCGCAAGTGGACACGTTCACGCTACGGCCACCCACATCCACCAGCACGTCGCCCCGCGCCGGCACGTTGAGACGGTTCACGGCGCGCAGCAGGGTCGACTTCCCCGAGCCCGAAAGGCCCATCAGCACGCAGATCTCGCCATGGTCGACGCTGAGATTGGCCTTGGCCACCCCGATGACCTGCCCGGTCTCGGCCAGGATCTCCTCGCGCGTGCGGCCCTGATCGAGCAGCGCCAGTGCGGGGCCGGGCGCCGCCCGGCCGAACACGATGTCGACGTCGCGGAACGTGACGGCGGCCGACATCAGGCGGGCCTCATGGTGCCGGATGGCCGGCGGAAGGTGCGGTCGAGCAGGATGGCGACCAGCACGATGGCGAGACCCGCCTCGAACCCCATCGCGGGCTTCACCTGATTGAGCGACCGCAGCACCGGCACGCCAAGGCCGCCCGAGCCCACCATCGTGGCGATGACTGACATCGACAGCGACAGCATGATGGTCTGGGTCAACCCTTCCATGATGCTCGGCCCCGCATGCGGCAGCTCGACCTTGCGCAACAGTTGCGCACCTGTCGCCCCAAAGGCTTGGCCCGCCTCGCGCAGCGGCAGTGGCACGCTGGCGATGCCAAGCTGCGTCATCCGGATCGGGGCCGGAATGGCGAAGATCACCGTCGCGATGATGCCGGGCACGACGCCGAGCCCGAACAAGGACAGCATGGGGATCAGATACACGAAGGTCGGCAGCGTCTGCATCAGGTCGAGCAGCGGTCGCAGCGCCTTGGCGAGCCATTCCCGATGGCCTGCCGCGATGCCGATCGGCACGCCCACCAGCATTGAAGCCAGCGTGGCGTAGAAGGTGATTACGAGCGTGACGAGCGTATCGGCCCAATAGCCCTGGTTCAGGATGAAGACCAGCGCCGCAAAGGCGAACAGCGCCACGCGCCAGGACCGCCGGATCAGATAGGCGAGAACGGCCAGAATGGCGCAGAACACCAGCGGCGGTACCAGGCCCAGCGTCGCCGACGTATGGTCGATCAAGCCGCCAAGTGCGTCCGAAACGAGGTCGAAAAACGAACCCGATCCGTCCTTCACGGCATTCATGCCGAGGTTCAGCTCGCGGCCGATCGGGATCTTGTGCGCCACGATGAACGCAGTGACGGAATCCATGGCTCGGTCCCTCGCACGGTCGGGCGGCGCGATGGCGCCGCCCGTTGAGGCTCAGAGGCCCAGGCTTTTCTTCACAGCCGGAAGGCCGGGCTGACCATCGAAGGTGGTGACGCCGGCCAGCCAATCGTCCAGCACCGCGGGATTGGCCTTCAGCCAGTCGGTCGCGGCCTTACCGGCATCCTGGTCGTCGAACAGGATCGAGCCCATGATCTGGTTCTCCATCGGCAGCGAGAACTTCAGATTGCCGATGAACTTGCCCGCGTTGGGGCAGTCTGCCGCGTAATGGGCGCGCTCATTGGTGTAGACGGTGGCTCCGCCGTAATTGGGCCCGAACACGTCGTCGCCGCCAGTCAGGTAGGCCAGCTTGAACTTGGTGTTCATCGGATGTGGCTCCCACCCCAGGAACACGATGGGCTCGTTGCGCTTGGTGGCCCGCTCGACCTGGCTGAGCATGCCCTGTTCGCTCGACTCAACGATGTTGAAGCTGTTCAGCCCGAACCTGTCGTCCTTGATCATGCCGAGGATCAGGCGGTTGCCGTCGTTGCCGGGCTCGATGCCATAGATCTTGCCATCGAGCTTGTCCTTGAACTTGGCGATATCAGCAAAGGACTTCAGGCCGGCATCGTAGACGTATTGCGGCACCGCGAGGGTGTATTTCGCGCCCTCGAGGTTGGGCCGGATCACGTCCACCGACTTGTCGTCGACATAGCTCTTCCGATCGCCCTCCATGGTCGGCATCCAGTTGCCGAGAAACACGTCGATCTGCTTGTTCTTAAGGGACGTATAGGTCACCGGGACGGACAGGACGGTCGTAGTGGGCGCATAGCCGAGCGCCTTCAAGATGGCGGAAGCCGTGGCGGTCGTCGCCGTGATGTCAGTCCATCCCACATCGGAGAACCTGACCGCCTTGCAGCTGTCGGGCTCGGCGGCCCGGGCCGTCGAAACGAGCCCCAGCGCCGGCATCATCAATGCCACGATCCCCAGCTTCCAACCCTGCATTGCGCTTCTCCCTGCTTCGCACCGGCGCCTCGCGTCGGCCGTTCGGCGCAGCTGATCTGAGCCCCGCATGCAACACTTGTTCCGATCCGACGCGTCCGGGTCGAGTTCAGCGCAATCTGGTCGCAGCTTGTCAGGTTTCGGCGTTGTTGCTACGAAAAAGCTAAGCCGGTTTAGCTCAGTTGGTAGAGCAACTGATTTGTAATCAGTAGGTCGCGGGTTCGATTCCTGCAACCGGCACCACCGCTCACGACGCTGCAGGCTGGTTTCGCAGTGCGCCGAGGTGGGGCGCATCGGCTCATGGCGGGGATTGCGCATGGTCAACGCTGAGGCGGACCCCTGGACCCGTTGGTATGAGAGTTATCGGGCGGGTCGCTTTGCCTTGCACAAGGCTGCGGCAGCCGGACGTGAGCGGCGACGCGCCGCCAATATCGTCGCAGGTCTGCTGCTGGCCTATATTCTGGTCGGCGGCCTGATCGCCGGCGTCGCGGTTGGCGTCGTGATGGCGAACTGATCCAGCCGGCATGCCCCTCGCGCTCGCGGCCCGATCCAGGCTAGAAGCCGCGTGGTCCCGAAGGCGGGCCGGACGGAGGCAACATCCGGGTGCGTGAAACCAGTGGCAACCAGCGACCGCCGGATGATGCCGGGCTGCGGGATGGGACCGTGACGCCGCCCGCCGACATCGACGTTCTGCTCGCGCGCATTGTGGCGCGACGCTTCAGCATTGCCGTCATCGGTTTGGGCTATGTCGGATTGCCTTTAGCCCTGACGGCCGTCCAGGCGGGCTTCGAGGTTTGCGGCTTCGATACGAGCGCGGCCAGGGTCGACGGCATCGCGGCAGGATCGAGCTTCACCACCCATGTGTCCGAGGCGACGATCCGGGCCGCGCTCGCGACCGGACGCTTTGCGGCCACCACCGACCTCGGCCGTCTCGGGAACTATGACGCCGTCATCATTGCGGTGCCGACGCCGCTGACGCGCAGCCGCGATCCTGATCTCGGGCATGTCGAGGCGGCCGCGCGGGCCGTGGCGGCCTGCCTGCGCCCCGGACAGCTCGTCGTGCTTGAATCGACCACCTGGCCCGGTACCACTACCGAGGTGGTGGCCCCGATCCTCGACCGGACCGGCCTGCGTCGCGGCCAGGATTATTTCCTCGCCTACTCGCCGGAACGCGAGGACCCCGGCAACAAGGATTTCCGCACGGCCGCGATCCCCAAGGTCGTGGGCGGCGACGGGCCCGAAGCGGCGCGGCTCGCCGAAGCACTTTACGGCGCGCTGGTGACCGAGGTGGTGCCCGTGTCCTCCACCACGACCGCCGAAGCCGTCAAGCTGACGGAGAACATCTTCCGCTCGGTCAATATCGCGCTCGTGAACGAATTGAAGCTCATCTACGACAAGATGGGCATCGACGTTTGGGAGGTGATCGAGGCGGCCGGGACGAAGCCGTTCGGCTACATGCCGTTCTATCCGGGCCCGGGCCTTGGCGGCCACTGCATTCCGATCGACCCCTTTTATCTCACCTGGAAGGCACGGGAATTCGATTTCACCACCCGCTTCATCGAGCTGGCGGGCCAGATCAACACCGCGATGCCGCAGCATGTGATCGACCGCTTGGCCGAGTCGCTCGATCGTGCGCAGGGCATCGGCCTGTCGAAGGCCGAAATCCTGGTGCTGGGCGTCGCCTATAAGAAAAACGTCGACGACCTGCGCGAAAGTCCGTCGTTGCGGTTGATCGAGTTGCTCGAGGAACGCTCGAGCCACGTCACCTACCACGACCCCCACGTGCCGGTGATCCCCGACCATGCGGATCATCGCGGCCTCGCGGGGCGGCGATCGATCGCGCTGACCCCTGACACCATCGCGCGGCACCATGCGGTGCTGATCGCCACCGACCATGACGCCGTCGACTATCACGCGATCGTTCGCCATGCCCGGCTGGTGATCGACACGCGCAATATCTGCCACAAAGTCGGCGCCATGGCGTCCCATGTGGTCAAGGCATGAGGAACGGCGTGCCGGGTCGTGCGGCGGCTCGTCCGGGCAGGCAGGCGGATGACCGAAAGGCCGTGTTGAGCGCGCGATGATCTGGCGACTGTCATCACGAACCCTGATGCTGCGGGGCGCGGCCTTCCTGCACGATGTGCTGATGTCGGCGGCCGCCTATCTGGTGGCGCTGACGCTGCGGCTCGGCATCGAGGGGCTGAACCATCAGTTCCACCACTACGCCCCGCCGTTGTTCGTCTTTACCCTCATCGCGGCGCTCGTGACGCCGTTGACGGGCTTGAACGCCGGCATCTGGCGCTATGCTTCGCTGACCGATCTGGTGGCGGTCATCAAGGCCGCCACCGTGACGGCGGTGTGCTTCACCCTGGTGTATTTCGTGGTGCGGCTCGAATACGTGCCGCGATCCTCGGTCATCGCGGCCTGGGCCTTTATGATCATTTTCCTGGCGGGGCCGCGCGCCATCTACCGGATCTGGAAGAGCCATCGCGCTTCCGGGCGCGGCCATCGCCGGCTGAAGCCCGTGCTGCTGGTGGGGGCGGGCGATCAAACCGAGATGTTCATCCGCGCCGTCGCCGAGCGCAACGACATGCCGTTCGAGATTATTGGCGTCATCGACGACAGCGGCCGGCGCACGGGCCGGCTGCTGCGGGGCGCCCGCGTGCTCGGTGCGATCGAGGACATTCCCGACCTCGTCCACAGCTATGGGTTGAAGGGACGACGTCCTGAAAGCCTGTTGCTCGTCAAAGGCCAACGCGAACTCGGCGCCGCCAAGGTCGAACTGCTGCTCGAACAAGCGCAGGATCTCGGCATCGACCTGCTGCGCATGCCGAATCTCGCAGACCTGCGCGACGCCGACCTCAGCCAGGTCGAGCTGAAGCCGATCGCCATCGAGGACCTGCTCGATCGCGATCCCGTGACACTCGACCTTCCGCGGATCTCGCAACTGATCGCCGGCACCAGCGTCTTGGTCACCGGAGCGGGCGGCTCGATCGGCTCCGAACTGTCCCGGCAGCTGGCGGCGCTCGGCCCCGCCCGGCTGACGCTCGTCGATGCGTCGGAATATCTGCTCTACAGCATCGATGCCGACGTTCGCCGATCTTATCCGGGCCTCGTGGTGCTGTCGCGGGTCGGCAACGTGCGCGAGCGTGACGCCATCCATCGGCTTTTCCAGGATGCGAAGCCCGACATCGTGTTCCACGCGGCGGCCCTGAAGCATGTGCCGATCGTCGAGGCACAACCGCTCGAAGGCTTGCACACCAACGTGATCGGCACCCGCAACGTGGCCGATGCCGCGCAGGCGGTCGGGGCCACGGCAATGGTCATGGTCTCCACCGACAAAGCCGTGAACCCGACGAATGTCATGGGCGCCAGCAAGCGTTTCGCCGAAATGTATTGCCAGGCGCTCGATGTGCTCCAGCCGCAGGCGTCCACCCGTTTCGTCACGGTGCGGTTCGGCAATGTCTTGGGCTCGGCGGGGTCCGTGGTCCCGTTGTTCGAGAAGCAACTTAAAACCGGGGGGCCGATCACCGTCACGCACCCGGACATCGAACGCTTCTTCATGACGATCCCCGAAGCCTGCCAACTGGTGCTGCAGGCGGCCGTGCAGGGCCTCGACTCCGCCATGCAGCGGGGCAGCATCTTCGTGCTCGACATGGGCAAGCCCGTGAAGATCGTCGACCTGGCACACAAGATGATTCGCTTGTCCGGGCTGCGGGTGGGACACGACGTGAAGATCGCCTTCACGGGCCTGCGACCGGGCGAGAAGCTGTTCGAGGAGCTGTTCGACCGACATGAAACCCTCAGTCCCACCGGCGCGGCAGGCATTCACGCGGCACTGCCGCGCTTGATCCAGCACGACGAGATCGTCCGCGTGGCGGACGACCTCGAAAGCGCCATCCTGGCCGGGGACGAGGCCGATGCTCGCCGGCTGATGGCAGCGACCGTCAAGGAATATGCCCCGCGGATCGATGCCGCGACGCTGCCGCATGCGACGGCGGCTGACCCGCTGCCGGCTGCCGTGGCTGGCTGAGGCCATGCTGGTCGTAACCGGAGCGACGGGGTTCGTGGGTCAGGCGCTTTGCGCCGCCCTGGTCGAGGCCGGCATCGCGTTCCGTCCCGTCGGCCGGCAGGCGACGCCCGACCGCATCGGCGTCGGCGAGATCGGGCCCGACACCGATTGGCGCCACGCCGTCGCGGGCACCACCGCGGTGGTGCATCTGGCGGCTCGCGTCCATCACATGCGCGAGGATGCACGCGACGCCGACGCCGCCTACCGGCGCGTCAACCTGGAGGGGACGCTGGCTCTCGCCCGTCAGGCGCACGAGGCCGGCGTGTCCCGGTTCGTCTTCGTCAGCTCGATCAAGGTCAACGGCGAGCGGACCGTGGCGGGGCAGCGCTTCCGGGCGGATGACGCCCCGCACCCGCTCGACGCTTATGGGCGCTCGAAGCAGGCCGCCGAGGATGGATTGCTGGCCTTCGGCGCCCGGACCGGGATGGAGGTGGTGATCGTTCGGCCTCCGCTTGTATATGGGCCGGGCGTGGGCGCCAACTTTCGGGCACTCGTCACCCTGGCCCGGCGCGGTTTGCCGCTGCCATTTGGCTTGATCCGCAACAAGCGGTCGCTGATCGCCGTGGAGAACTTGGTCGACCTGCTGATGCATTGCATCACGCATCCGCGCGCAAGCGGCCGGGTGTGGTTGTGCAGCGATGGCGAGGACATCTCGACGCCCGACCTGTTGCGGGCGATCTGCCGGGCTTCGGACGTTCCGGCCCGGCTGTTCCCCCTGCCGCCGAGCCTGCTGCAGGCGGCCGCTTCCCTGGCCGGTCGAGGTGCTGCCGCGCACCGCCTCACCGAATCGCTGCAGGTGGACATGCGCGATACGGGCGATACGCTCGACTGGCGCCCACCCCTCACGATGGCGGAGGCCCTGGCGCGCGCCGCCCGGGCCGGCTGGCAGCGGTTGTGATGCCGCCAGGGGTGCTGGTCGTGGCGCGCGGTGTCTTGATTCCCTCGAAGCTCCTTGCGTAGGGTGCAGCCGGTGTGGCGCCCTTGCCTCGGCGATCACCCGGGCCTTGCTGCCACATCACCGGTGACCGCCATGGACAGGATTGCGATGCGTTTCTTGGCCGATATCCGTCTCAAGCATATCGGCGTCGCGCTGCTTCTGGGCGCCGCGCCGGTGGCGTTGGGGAGCCCTGCCTTAGGCGCCGGGCTGCGGCTCGCGCAGGCCGCGCCAGCGCCGGCTGCCGTCGCGCCAGCCGGATCGGCGGCGCAGGAAACCGAGGACGGTAAAGCCGAGAGCCTCGGCACGCCGGCGGTCGTCATCGACGGACAGGCGGCCGAAAGCCTGCTCGGCAAAAAAGTGCAGAGTGCCAAGGATGAGGATATGGGCCGCATCGTCGACGTGATCGTCGACAAGGCGGGACAGATCCGTGCCGCCATCGTGGATTTCGGCGGCTTTCTGGGAGTCGGCAGCCGCAAGATCGCGGTGGACTGGCGCGCGATCCACATGTCGCCCGACGGCAAGCTCGATCATCTGGTGATCTCGCTGCCGCAGGATCAGTTGCGATCCGCCCCGGTCTATAAGGAAGGCGAGCCTGTTGTGGTGATCGGGCCGCCGGCCGCGCCCACCAAGGCGCCGGTGCCAGTGCCCGCACCCGTCGCACCGCCGGTGACGGCTCCCGATGTTCCGGCCAAATAAGGGCGCGAACCTTTTCGCGTGACCCATTCGAACACGCCCGCAGGGGCGCCGCCGATCCGCTCGCGCGCCACGCGACGAGCCCTCGACTGGTTCGTCTTCTTTGTGGCCGATATTCAGACCGGGTTCGGCCCGTTCGTGGCCGTCTACCTGACGTCGGAAAAATGGACCCAGACCGACATTGGCCTGGTGCTGACGGTTGCCGGCCTGATCACCCTGATGTTGCAGGTGCCGTGCGGGGCGCTTGTGGATTCGGTGCGATCGTTGCGGGCCGCGGCGGCGGTGGCGGTGTCCGCAATCGGGGCGGCGGCGTTTGCGCTGGCGGTCTGGCCGGTGTTTCCCGTGGTGCTGGCGTCGCGCATCATGCATGCCGCCGGCAGTTGCGTTCTCGGGCCCGCGATCGCGTCGATGAGCCTGAATTTTGCCGGTTCGGCCGGCATCAGCACACGCCTCGGCCGCAATGCCTCCTTCGCCTCGATCGGCACCGGCCTCGCGGCCGCCGGCATGGCGGCCTGCGGCTATTACCTGTCGAGCCAAGCCGTGTTCCTCGTGGCCGCGGCCTTGGTCGGACCGGCGTTGATCGCCTTGGGCCGGATCAGGGCCGCCGAAGTCACCCCGCAACATTCGGGAGCGGCGGCCGCGCATCGCGGGCCGTCGTGGCGCGAAACGCGACAGGGTTTGGCGACGCTATTGCGCGACCGGGCCCTGATGGTCTTCGCCTTCTGCATCGTGCTGTTCCAGCTTGCCAACGCCGCCATGCTGCCGCTCGCCGCCAGCATGGTGACGCTGCGATCCGCCTCGGCCGCCACCGTGATGGTGGGCGCCGCCGTGGTGGTGCCGCAACTCATCGTCGCGGTCCTGTCGCCCATCGTCGGCACCAAGGCCCAAAGCTGGGGGCGCCGGCCGTTGCTGATCATCGGCTTCGCGGCCCTGCCGGTGCGCGCCCTGTTGTTTGCCGTCATCGTCAACCCGAACCTGCTCGTGGTGGCCCAGATGCTCGACGGCATCTCGGCCTGCGTGCTCGGCGTACTGGTGCCCCTGACGATGGCGGACGTCACCCGCCGCACCGGGCATTTCAACTTGGCGCAAGGCGCGATCGGATGCGCGGTCGGCATCGGAGCCTCCATCAGCACCACGCTGGCTGGCAAGCTGTCGGACCTCTACGGCAGCTATGCGGCCTTCGTGGCCATGGGGGTCGTCGCGGCCGCCGCCGTGATCGTGGTGGCGCTGTTCATGCCCGAAACCCGCACGGCGCCCGGCGATGCCCCACGGGAGCAAACGCCGGCATGAAAGAGCGGCGATCCGCTGCCTAACGCGGGGCACAACGAAAATCTTTCGGCCTCGCCCGGAATTTGCATGACGCAGGTGCTACAACGACGCCAACGAAAGCGATGGGGCGGGCGCATCATTTCTGAATCGCTGGATGAATATGCGGACCGTCCGTTCGCCTTCTTTCTTCGTTACATCCGACGAAGGCCCGTCTCCCATGGGGCGATCCTGGTGTGCGTGCTCGGCGCCGTCGGGTTCTCGATCAGCACGCAATACGGCATCAAGTCCCTGGTCGACACGCTGTCGAAGGGCCAGGACGGCGGCGCCAACCCGTGGGCCGCCTTCACGCTGCTGGTCAGCTTCATTGCCTGCGACAATTTCCTGTGGCGCATCGCCAGCTGGATCGGCAGCTATGCCTTTGTGGGCGTCACGGGCGACCTGCGATCGGACCTGTTCCGCTACCTCACCGGTCATGCGCCGAGCTATTTCGCCGAGCGCCTCCCCGGCGTACTGACCAGCCGGATCACCGCGACCTCGAATGCGGTGTTCACCGTCGAGAACATGTTCGTCTGGAACGTGCTGCCGCCTTGCGTCGCCACGGTCGGGGCCATCGCCTACCTTTCGGCGGTCAGCGTCCCCATGGCGGGGTTCCTCATCGTCGTCGCGGGCGCCGTAATGGTGCTGATGTTCAAGATCGCCGCCGCCGGGCGACCGCTGCACCACGATTTCGCCGACAAGGCCGCAGCGGTCGATGGCGAAATGATCGACGTCATCGGCAATATGAACCTCGTCAAAGCCTTCGGCGGCATCACGCGCGAACATCTGCGCTTCGACCTGACGGTCGGGCGCGAGCTGGTGGCCCGCCGTCGCAGCCTGCAATATCTCGAGAAGATGCGCCTGCTGCACGCCTTTGTGGTGGTGGTGATGACCTGCGGCCTGCTGGGCTGGGCCATCACGCTGTGGAAGGCGAAGCAGATCAGCACCGGCGACGTGGTGCTGGTCGCCACACTCGGCATCTCGGTGCTGAGCGCAACCCGCGACCTGGCGGTGGCGCTGGTGGATGTGACGCAACATCTGGCGCGATTGTCCGAGGCGCTGCGCACCTTGCTG
The DNA here is from genome assembly GCF_033947565.1 of Lichenihabitans sp. Uapishka_5. NCBI lineage: Bacteria > Pseudomonadati > Pseudomonadota > Alphaproteobacteria > Hyphomicrobiales > Lichenihabitantaceae > Lichenihabitans > Lichenihabitans sp. Uapishka_5. The sequence continues at coordinate 166,585 of NZ_JARPVX010000002.1, read as the reverse complement.
ACGCCCTATCAGATGACCGACCATCCGCAAGCCGAGGCCCTGGTGGCCGGTGGGGCGCGCCTCACCTTCGAGCGCGTCACCTTCGCTTATCCGACCGGCCGCACCATCTTCGACACCATCACCATCGACATTCCTGCCGGACAGCGCGTCGGGCTCGTGGGCCCGTCCGGTGGCGGCAAGTCGACGCTGATTTCGCTATTGCAACGCTTCTACGACATTCAGGGTGGCCGCATCCTGATCGACGGCCAGAACATTGCGCGCATCACCGAGACCAGCCTGCGCGACGCCATTGCGATCGTGCCGCAGGATACCGCGCTGTTGAACCGGAGCCTCGCCGATAACATTCGCTACGGGCGGCCCGACGCCACCGATGACGAAGTCTGGGCCGCCGCCATCGCGGCCCGGTGCCGGCCCTTCATCGAGAACCTGTCCGAGGGGCTCGACACGATGGTGGGTGACCGCGGCACCAAGCTGTCGGGCGGCCAACGCCAGCGTATCGCCATCGCGCGGGCCTTCCTCAAGAATGCGCCGATCCTGCTGCTCGACGAGGCCACATCGGCGCTCGATAGCGAATCCGAGGAGGCGATCCGTCAGGCATTGGAACGCTTGATGAACAACCGCACGGTGCTGACGGTGGCGCATCGCCTGTCCACCCTGCGGGGCTTCGACCGCATCCTGGTCTTGCGCGGTGGTCAGGTGGTGCAGGATGGGCCGCCCGACGAGCTGATGCGCGTCGAGGGTCCTTATCGTGATCTGATCAACGAGGAGGTCAGCCGCTTGGCGCCGCAGGCGGTCGCCTGAAGGCTGTCCGAGCTAAGGACGTAAGACCTACGCGGCCGCCGCTTGGGGAAATAGGGACAGAAGCCCGGCTTCCGAAGCCTCGCACAGGCCGCGCTCGGTGATCAGCCCCGTCACCAGCCGGGCCGGCGTGACGTCGAAGCCGTAATTCAAGGCCGGGCTGCCTTTCGGGGTGACGCGCACGGTGGCGATGTCGCCAGCCTCCGTTTCACCGGTCATGTGCGTCACCTCGGCGGCCTCCCGCTCCTCGATCGGAATCTCACGCACGCCATCGCGCATGTGCCAGTCCACCGTCGAGGACGGCAGGGCGACATAGAACGGCACGCCATTGTCGTGGGCCGCCAAGGCTTTCAGGTAAGTGCCGATCTTGTTGCACACGTCCCCGGTGCGGGTGGTGCGGTCGGTGCCGACGATGCAGAGGTCGACAGAGCCATGCTGCATCAGGTGGCCGCCGACGTTGTCGACCACGATCGTATGCGGCACCCCTTCGGCCGCGAGCTCATAAGCCGTCAGGCTCGCGCCCTGGTTGCGGGGCCGCGTTTCGTCGACCCAGACATGAACCGGCACGCCGGCCCGATGGGCCTTGTAGATCGGCGCCAGCGCGGTGCCCCAGTCGACCGTCGCCAGCCACCCCGCATTGCAATGGGTGAGCACGTTGATCGGCCTGCTGCGGCCGGCGTCGGTCCAGGCCTGGGCGATGAGATCGGCGCCATGCTGGCCGAGGGCGGAACAGACCGCCACATCGTCGTCCGCGATGGCGGCGGCTTCCGCATAAGCGGCGTCGCGCCGCTGGTCCGGCCGCAAGGGCTGCAACAGCCGGCGCATGCGTTCGAGGCCCCAGCGCAGGTTGACGGCCGTCGGGCGGGTGCCGAGCAGGTGCTGGAAACTTTCCGCCAAGGCGGCATCCGATGGATCGGCCTGCATGGCGAGGGCAAGGCCATAGGCGCCTGTGGCGCCGATCAGCGGAGCGCCCCGTACCGTCATGTCCCGGATCGCGGTCGCGGCCTCTTGCCAGCTGCGAAGGGTCGCCACAACGAAACGGTGCGGCAGGGCCCGCTGGTCGATCACATGCACCGAAGGGCCGTCGCGATCGGGCCAAATGGTGCGGAAGGGCGTGTCACCGATCTTCATGCGCGGGGTCGCGGTCCTCTGAGGGATGATGCCGGGCAACCTAGGCGAAACCGCCGCTCCGGCGCAATCGGGCGGCGGCGACACGGAGTGCTGGGGCCAGCGTCGGCGTCATCGGCAACGAATCTGGGCTGGTGATCGACCAACCGGTTCGAAGCTGTGCAGCATGCCTGAAAACGAGGCGCAATCGTTCCACATGGGCTGGTGCTTCACCTTGACAAGAACCGTTCCAAACTGGGAACCTGACCGCACGGTCAGGTTCATGGCCGGATGTGGGAGGGTGCCATGGGTTATGCCTCCGCCGGGATTGCCAGCCACAGGCTGCCGGCTGACGATTATGCCAAAAATTTCAGCGACCTCACGCCACCCTTCACGCCCCATGAGGCCGTTGTGGCGGCCGACCGTTGTTATTTCTGCTTCGACGCCCCCTGCGTCCAGGCCTGCCCGACCCACATCGACATCCCGCTGTTCATTCGCCAGATCACCACCGGCAACGCGGATGGCGCGGCGGAAACCATTCTCGACGCCAACATCATGGGCGGCATGTGCGCCCGGGTGTGCCCGGTCGAGCAATTGTGCGAGGAGGCCTGCGTCAGGGAGCATGCGGAAGGCAAGCCGGTGCGGATCGGCTCGTTGCAGCGCTATGCCACCGACGCGCTGATGGCCAAGGATCAAGGGCAGCCCTTTGGGCGCCAGCCCGCGACCGGGCGGCGCGTGGCCGTCGTCGGGGCAGGGCCGGCCGGCCTGTCCTGCGCCCATCGCCTCGCCATGCTGGGCCATGACGTCACGATCTTCGACGCCAAGCCGAAGCCTGGCGGCCTCAACGAATACGGTATCGCCACCTACAAGACCACGAACGACTTTGCCCAGCGCGAGGTGGACTTCATCCTGTCGATCGGCGGCATCACGATCCGGCACGACATGGCGCTCCGCCGCGACGTGACGCTGGCGCAGTTGCAGGCCGACCACGATGCCGTCTTCCTCGGCCTGGGGCTGGCCGGCTTCAACAGCCTGAGCGGCTTCCCGCCCTTCGCCGAGGTCACCGACGCAGTGCCGTTCATCGAGGCCTTGCGGCAGGCGCCCGACAAGGCGGCCGTGCCGGTCGGCCGGAAGGTGGTGGTGATCGGCGGCGGCATGACGGCGGTGGATGCCGCCGTGCAGGCCAAGAAACTCGGTGCCGAGGAGGTGACGATCGCCTATCGGCGCGGGCCCGAGCACATGAAGGCCAGCGCCTTCGAACAGGATCTGGCGAAGACCAGCGGCGTGACGATCCGCCATTGGGTCACCCCCACCGGCTTCGAGGGCCGGGAGGGTCGGCTGGTGGCCGCCAGTTTCACCCATGCACCGCCCGGTCTGAACGGGTCTGCCGAGCCGCTCAGCATTCCGGCCGACATGGTGCTGGCCGCCATCGGCCAGACGTTCGACGGCGATCCGCTCGATGGCGCCATGACGCTTTCAGGCGGCCGCATTCTGGTGGATGCGGAGCGGCGCACCTCCGTGCCGGGCCTGTGGGCCGGTGGCGATTGCGTGTTCGGTGGCCAGGATCTGACGGTCGCGGCCGTGGAGGACGGCAAGCAGGCGGCCTTGTCGATCGACCGGGCCCTGCGCGATGCTCAACCCTCGTCCCAAGCGGCGGAGTGAACCCATGGCCAGCCTTGCCACCGATTTTCTTGGCATCAAGTCGCCGAACCCGTTCTGGCTCGCCTCGGCGCCCCCGACCGACCGCTACATCAACGTCACCCGCGCGTTCCGGGCCGGCTGGGGCGGGGTGGTGTGGAAGACGCTTGGCGAGGACGGACCGCCGGTCGTCAACGTGTCGGGCCCGCGTTACGGCGCCATCTATGGGTCCGACCGGCGGCTGATCGGCCTCAACAACATCGAACTCATCACCGACCGGCCGCTGCAGGTGAACCTGCAGGAGATCAAGCAGGTCAAGCGCGAGTGGCCCGACCGCGCCATGGTGGTGTCGATCATGGTGCCCTGCGAGGAGGAAAGCTGGCGCCGCATCCTGCCGCTGGTGGAGGATACCGGCGCCGACGGCATCGAGCTCAATTTCGGTTGCCCGCACGGCATGTCCGAGCGCGGCATGGGGTCGGCCGTAGGACAGGTCCCGGAATACATCGAGATGGTGGCGCGGTGGTGCAAGGCCACCACTCGCATGCCGGTGATCGTCAAGCTGACGCCCAACATCACGGACATCCGCCGCCCGGCCCGCGCCGCCAAGGCCGGCGGCGCCGATGCCGTGTCGCTCATCAACACCATCAATTCGGTGATGGGCGTCGATCTCGACCGCATGTGCCCGACCCCGCATGTCGACGGCAAGGGCACCCATGGCGGCTTCTGCGGCCCGGCCGTGAAACCCATCGCACTCTCCATGGTGAGCGAGATCGCCCGCGATCCCGAAACCTACGGCCTGCCGATCTCGGCGATCGGCGGCATCACGACGTGGCGCGACGCGGCCGAGTTCATGGCCATGGGGGCCGGCACCGTGCAGGTCTGCACCGCCGCCATGACCTACGGCTTCAAGGTCGTCGAAGAGATGATCACCGGCCTTCAAGGCTGGATGGACAGCAAGGGGTACCGCGACCTCGAGGCGTTCCGGGGCAGGGCGGTCGGCAACACCACCGATTGGCAGTTCCTTAACCTGAACTATGCCGTCAAGGCCCGCATCGACCAGGACCTCTGCATCAAGTGCGGCCGCTGCCACATCGTGTGCGAGGACACTTCGCATCAGGCGATCTGGCCGGTGGTCAACGGGCAGCGCAAGTTCGTCGTCAACGACGCCGAATGCGTGGGCTGCAACCTGTGTGCGGACGTGTGCCCGGTGGACGGCTGCATTTCGATGGAGCCGCAACACCAGGGCGTCGACCCGCGCACCGGCCTCGACTACGGCCGACCCTACGCCAACTGGACCACGCATCCGAACAACCCGGCCGCACGGGTCACGGCCGAATAAGTCCCGTTCCGGCCCTCAGGCCCGACCGCAGGCGGGCGTGAGGGATCGCATCATTGTTCCTTCGGCAGCACTTCGAGCTTCAGCGTGTCGGATGCCGCATCGCTGATCTCGATCGTGGCAGGCCCGACCGCCATCGGAAACCGCACGCTTTTGTGCACGACCTTGCAGCTGTGGCTGCCGGTGAAGCCGCTTTGCTTCACCGTCTTGCCGTTCTGCTCGACATCGACCCAGGCCTCGTCGGACAGCGTCACCTGATAGGTGTCGGCGGCCGCGAACGGCGGCAGCGTGAAGGTGCCGCCGTAGGCCGGCGCGTGCTTCGGCGTGCGGCCGGGCGATACCGCGTAGCCGACCGAGTCCTGCGGGACGAGCTTCAGCGTCACGGCTTCGGAGACGCCGGGAAGGGTTGCGCCGCTCGCGACGGAAGGCAGGCCTTCGCCCTTGAAGGCCGTCATCTCGCGGTTCATCGGCCACTTGAAGCTGGTGCAATCGGCGTCCTGCGCCTGGACGGGGCCGGCCAGCAGCGCGAGGGGCGACGCGAAAAGCGAGACGGCGCGCATCAATCGACCCCGACCATGACGTCGGACGCCTTGATGACCGCATAAGCATCCTGGCCCACCGTCAGCCCGAGGTCGGCCACGGCCTCATTGGTGATGGACGCCGTCACCACCGACCCGCCGACGTCGATGCGGACATGCGAAGTGGTTTGACCCTTGATGATGTCGAGGATCTTGCCTTTGATCTGATTACGGGCGCTGAGACGCATCGATGGCTCCATGAAAGCCACAACCATGCGCGACGCCCCGGCGGGCGACAAGACTATTCGGGCGCGATGTCGGCACGAGGCGCAGCCAGGACGCCGCCGACCAGGATCGCGATCACCTGCCGCTTGGCCTCCGCAAAGGCCGCGTCGTCGAGCGCCATGCCTCCGTTCAAGGTGGCGATCTGATGCGCGAAATCCGCGTAATGCTGGGTCGTGGCCCAGATCATGAAGAACAGCGTGCGCGGCTCGACCGGTTTCAGGGCGCCCGCTTCGATCCAGCGTCGCACCACGGCGCCCCGCGATTCGACCCAGTCCCGCAGCGTCGTTTCCAGAAAATCCTGGATTTCCGGCGCCCCGCGCAGGATTTCGCTGGCAAAAATGCGGGACCCTTGTGGCCGTTGCCGCGCCAGATCCATCTTGGCCCCGATATAGCGGCCCAGCACTTCGGCCGGTGGGGCGTCGGCCTCGAAGGCCTCGGCGGCCGACAGCCACGCGGTCAGCACGCCCTTCAACACCTGGCGGTAGAGCTCGGCCTTGGTGGCGAAGTAATAATGCAGGTTGGCCTTCGGCAACCCGGCCCGGGCGGCGATCTCGGCCGTCGTCGCGCCGCTGAAGCCACGCTCGGCGAAGACCGCTTCGGCGGCTGCCAGGATGGCGTCTTCGTGGCCGGTCCGTATCGATGAAGGCTGTCGCATCCTGCCCATAAGATTTGCAGCAGCCTCTAGACAAGGTGCAGGATGGAGCCGGTCGGGAGTTTGACCATCCGGTCAGAATGACGCTAGCCTCCGGGTGCCTTCGCATCTCAGCGGCGCGGTCACAAGAGTTCTGGATGTCCGACCTGTCCAACATCCGCATCGATGGCCGACGGCTGTGGGACAGCCTGATGCAAATGGCCGAGATCGGGGGAACCGAGAAGGGTGGCTGCAAACGCCTGACCCTGACCGATGTCGACCGGCAGGGGCGGGCGCTGTTCACGCAATGGTGCGAGTCGGCCGGGCTGACGATGAGCATCGACGACATGGGCAACATGTTCGCGCGACGGGCCGGGCAGGACCCGAGCCTCGCTCCGGTGATGATGGGCAGCCATCTCGACACCCAGCCGACCGGTGGCAAGTTCGACGGCGTGCTCGGTGTTCTGGGCGCCCTCGAGGTGATACGAACCCTCGACGATCTGAAGATCAAGACGAGGCGGCCGATCGAGATCGCCAATTGGACCAACGAGGAAGGCTCCCGCTTCGCGCCGGCGATGATCTCGTCCGGCGTCTTCGCGGGCGCCTATACGCGGGACTTCGCTTATGGGCTGACCGACGCCGACGGGCTCCGCTTCGGCGACGAGTTGGAGCGCATCGGCTTCAAGGGGTCGGAGCCGGTGGGCGAGCGGCCCGTGCATGCCTTCTTCGAACTGCACATCGAGCAGGGGCCGATCCTGGAGGACGAGGCCGTAGAGATCGGCGTCGTGACGCACGGGCAGGGCCAGCGCTGGTTCGAGGTGGTGCTGACCGGCTTCGAAAGCCACGCCGGATCGACCCCGATGCCGCGCCGCCGTGACGCCCTGCTGGGTGCCGCCCGCGTGGTCGAACTCGTCAATGGGCTTGGGCTCGCTCATCCGCCGCTCGCGGTGGCCACCTGCGGCATGCTGAACCCGTATCCGAACAGCCGCAACGTCATCCCGGGCCAGGTCTTCCTCACCTGCGAATTTCGCCACCCCGAAGCCGCAACGCTCGACGCCATGGAACATGACCTGCGCGACGGCATCGCCCGCATCGCGGCTGCCACCAAGCTCGAGGCCGAGGTCAAAAAGGTGTTCGACTACCCGCCTGTGCCGTTCGACGCGGGCTGCATCGCGTCGGTGCGGCGCGGTGCCGAAGCTTATGGCTACAGCCATCGCGACATCGTGTCGGGTGCCGGCCACGACGCCTGCTACCTGGCCCGCGTGGCCCCGACCGCGATGATCTTCACGCCCTGCGTCGATGGTGTCAGCCACAACGAATCCGAAGACATCAAGCCCGAATGGGCGACGGCCGGCGCCCAGGTGCTGATGCACGCCGTGCTCGAGACGGCGGACGTCGTCGGCTGAACCCCTGAACGGACGGAGGACGCATCATGTCGCTGGTCATCAAGGGAGGCACCGTCGTGACGGCCGACCGCACCTTCGCGGCCGACGTGCTGATCGAAGGCGAAGTCATCGCGGCGATCGGGCCAAACCTGTCGGGTGACACGATCGTCGACGCGACAGGCTGCTATGTCATGCCGGGCGGCATCGACCCGCACACCCACCTGGAAATGCCCTTCATGGGCACCACCACGGTCGACGACTACGCGATAGGCACCCGGGCGGCGCTGTCGGGCGGCACCACCATGGTGGTGGATTTCTGCATCCCCGACCACGGTCAGGGCCTGATGGACGCGATGGCGGACTGGGACCGCCGGGGCAGGGGCGCGGCCGCCGATTATTCGTTTCACATGGCCATCGTCGAATGGGACGAGCGGGTCAGCCGCGAAATGGCCGATGTGGTGGCGCGCGGCGTCACCACCTTCAAATATTTCATGGCCTACAAGGGCGCCCTGATGGTCGACGACGGCCAAATGTTCGCCTCGTTCCGGCGCTGCACCGAGCTCGGCGCCATGCCGCTCGTCCATGCCGAGAACGGCGAGGTCGTGGCGGCGCTGCAAAAGCATTACATGGACATCGGCATCACCGGCCCCGAGGCGCATGGCTATTCGCGCCCCCCGGAGGTCGAGGGCGAGGCCGCCAATCGCGCCATCATGCTGGCCGACCAGGCGGGTGTGCCGCTCTACATCGTCCATACCTCCTCGATCCCGGCCCACGAGGCGATCCGCCGGGCACGGGCACAAGGCAAGCGGGTCTACGGCGAACCGCTGATCCAGCACCTGTGCCTCGATGAAAGCGAATACCTCAACCCGGACTGGGACCATGCGGCGCGACGTGTGATGTCGCCGCCGTTCCGGGCCAAGCACCACCAGGATGACCTTTGGCACGGGCTGCAATCCGGGTCGTTGCAGGTGGTGGCCACCGACCATTGCGCCTTCATGACCGAACAGAAACGCTTCGGCCGCGGTGATTTCACCAAGATCCCGAACGGTACCGGCGGGCTCGAGGACCGGATGCCGGTGCTGTGGACCCGGGGTGTCGCCACCGGGCGGCTGACCATGAACGAGTTCGTGGCCGTGTCCTCGACCAACATTGCCAAGATCCTCAACATCTACCCCCGCAAAGGTGCGATCGCGGTGGGATCGGACGCCGACATCGTGGTGTGGGACCCGAAGGCCAGCAAGGTGATCTCGGCCAAGACCCAGAAGTCGGCGATCGACTACAACGTCTTCGAGGGCATTGCCTGCGAGGGTCTGCCGCGGGTGACGCTGTCGCGCGGCACAATCGTCTACCAGGAGGGCAAGGTCCTGGCCGAACCCGGACGCGGACAGTTCATCGCCCGTGAGCCATTCCCGGCCGCCGCAAAGGCGCTCGGCCTTTGGAAAGAAACATCGGCGCCGCGCAGCGTCGCGCGATGACGATGGATCTCGCAGAACCCCAGCCGGTCGTCGTCGCTTTCGGATCGGCCCTGCATCGCGACACCCTGGCGTTTCGGAACGCCCATCTACGCCGCCCCATCGGGCTGGTGCAGACCGAGGCGGAACTCGTCGGTGAGGCCGAGCAGATGCACATGGCCCTGGTGCGGGATGGCTCGGTGCTTGGCACCGTGGTGCTGAAGCATGGACACGGCGGCATCGCCAAGCTGCGCCAGATGGCGATCGATCCCGGCCTCAGAGGCACGGGTGCGGGGCGACACCTCGTGGCCTTTGCGGAATCTCATGCGCGCCAGGCGGGAGCCCGTCGGATCGAGTTGCATGCCCGGATCAGCGCCCGCGGCTTCTACGAGCGATTGGGCTATCTGGCGTTCGGTCCGGAGTTCCTTGAGATGACGCTGCCGCACATCGCCATGGCGCGCGACATTTAGCGGCTGCACGCCGACCGGAACCGCGTGGCGTCGTATGGGTTCGGGCAGGGACGATGAGGAGCCTGCCCTTGCCCACCGATACCGCGATCCGCTTCGAACAGGCCTTCTCCCGCTTCGACGCCACGAAGCCGATCCTGGTCGTCACCCATAACGATGCCGACGGCCTATCGGCCGGAGCTATCTTCCAGCGTGCCTTTGCGGCTTTGCGCCGAGCCTCGGAGGTGCGGGTGCTCGGACGCGGCGAGTCGGCCTGGGACGATGCGATTCAGGCCGAATGGCGCGACCGAGATCTCGGTGGCATGATCGTCGCCGATCTCGGCACGCGCGGCGGCCCGCTCGGCACCGACGCGACGACAATCCTGATCGACCACCACGTGCCGACCGGTGTGCCGGACGGCGTCACGGTGTTGTCCGGCTTCGATGAAGATCCGATTCCGACCAGCAGTTTGCTGGCGCTTCGCTGCGCCGCGCCGCTGACCGGCAACGACGACCTGTTATGGCTGGCGGCCGTCGGCCTCATCGGCGACCTCGGTGACAAGGCGCCCTTCGAGGCGTTGGCGACGGCCCGAGCCCGCTTCGGCGTGACAGCCCTCAAGGATTTGGTGGCGCTCGTCAACGCGCCGCGCCGGGCATCGGCTGGCGACGCCGGGCCGGCGCTGCAGCTTCTGTTGCAGGCCGAAAGCCCGAAGGACGCGCTGAAGGGGTCTCATCCGGAACGGGCGTTGCTTCAAGCCGCGCGGGAGGAGGTGAAGGCGGCGCTGGAGATCGGCAAGCGTCAGCCCCCTCGGGTCGTGGGGGATGTGGCCTTGATCGCCCTCGATACGGCCTGCCAGATCCATCCCCTGGTGGCCCAGGCCTGGCGCATGCGGCTGAAAGACAAGATCGTCATCGCGGCCAACACCGGCTACCGGCCGGGCTGGGTGCATTTCGCGACCCGCAGCGCCACCGGCCGCAACCTGATCGAGTTTTTGCGCACGGTTCGACCTGAGGGTGCCGACGATCATTACGGCAATGGGCACGAGCAGGCGACCGGCGGCGCCCTGCGGACCCAGGATTGGCCGGAGTTCCTCGACCGACTCGGTTTTTCGCCCGCGCCCTGGGGCTTGCGGGCTAGAAGTCCGCCAGCGTGAGCGGACGCACGCCGGCCGCCTTCATGTCCTGCGCGGCCCGTGCCATCGATCCGGCTGCGTCAATGCCGCGGGTCGCATCGGTGACGAGCCACGTTTCAAAACCGGCGCGTGCGGCATCGATGGCGCTCCAGCCCGCACAAAAATCGGTGGCGAGGCCGCACACCACCACGCGGCGCAACCCGCGCTCGCGCAGGTAGCCCGCGAGACCAGTGCCGGTGCGCCCATCGGCTTCCACGAAGGCCGAATAGCTGTCGAGCGCGCGTCGGTAGCCCTTGCGGATGATCAGCTCCGCACGCGGGATGTGCAGGCCATCCGCCAGCGCCGCGCCGGGTGACCCCTGCACGCAATGGTCTGGCCATAACATCTGGCTGCGCCCGTCCGGCAAAGCCACGCTGCCGAAGGGCGTCTGGCCCGAGTGGCTCGACGCAAACGAGACATGGCCGGCGGGGTGCCAGTCCTGGGTCAGCACCACATGGGCGAAGCGACCCGCGAGGTCGCGGCAGGGTGCCACGATCTCGTCGCCCCCGACCACCGCCAAGGCGCCGCCGGGGAGGAAGTCGTTCTGCACGTCGACGACCAGCAGGACGTCGGTGGCTTCCGGTACGAACATGCTGGCTCCGGGTTGGTGGGCATCCTTGCTGGGGTCGGCCCGGTGCTACGCGCCGGGCGGCATGTCGCTAAGCGACCGTCACGCCGTCCCGAACACGCGGGCGAAGATCGTTTCGACGTGCTTGAAATGATAGTCGAGGTTGAACAGGCCCTCGATCGTTTCCGGCGACAGCTTGGCCGACACCTCGGGATCCGCCTTCAACAGCGGCAGGAACGCGCCCTCGCCCCGCCACACCGGCATGGCGTTGCGTTGCACCAGCCGATAAGCGTCTTCGCGCGAAACGCCGGCTTGCGTCAAAGCCAGCAGCACGCGCTGCGAATGCACGAGGCCCCCGAGCCGGTCGAGGTTCTTCTGCATGGTCTCGGGATAGATCAGCAGCTTGTCGACCACGCCGGCGAGCCGCGCCAGGGCGAAGTCGAGCGTTACCGTGGCATCCGGCCCGATCATGCGTTCCACCGACGAATGCGAAATATCGCGTTCGTGCCAGAGCGCGACGTTCTCGAGCGCCGGTGTGACCATGCCGCGCACGAGCCGCGCCAGACCCGTGACATTCTCGGTCAGCACCGGGTTGCGCTTGTGCGGCATCGCCGAGGAGCCCTTCTGCCCCGGCGAGAAATATTCCTCGGCCTCCAGCACCTCGGTCCGCTGCAGGTGGCGGATCTCCACGGCGAGCCGCTCCATGCAGGACGCCACGACCCCGAGCGTCGCGAAGAACATCGCGTGACGATCGCGCGGGATCACCTGGGTGGAGATCGGCTCGATGCTGAGGCCCATCTTGGCCGCCACATGGGCTTCGACGCGCGGGTCGATGTTGGCGAAGGTGCCGACCGCGCCCGACAAGGCGCAGGTTGCAATTTCCTGGCGCGCCAACACCAGGCGGGCGCGGCAGCGGTCGAATTCTGCGTAAGCGTAGGCGAGCTTCAGCCCGAAGGTGACCGGCTCGGCGTGAATGCCGTGCGATCGGCCAATCGTTGCCGTGAACTTATGCTCGATCGCCCGCTTCTTGAGCGCCGCCAGCAGGGCGTCGACGTCGGCGATCAGGATGTCGGCGGCCCGGCTGAGCTGCACCGCCAAACAGGTGTCGAGCACATCCGAGGATGTCATCCCTTGATGCACGAAGCGGGATTCCGGCCCGAGGAACTCGGACAGATGGGTCAGGAAAGCGATGACGTCGTGCTTGGTTTCGCGCTCGATGGCGTCGATGCGCTCGACATCGAAGGTCACATCGCCCGCCTTGGCCCAGATCGCCTCGGCATCCGCCTTCGGGGTGACGCCGATCTCCGCCAGGGCATCCGCCGCATGCGCCTCGATCTCGAACCAGATGCGGAAGCGCGCCTGCGGCTCCCACAGCTTGACCATGGCGGGGCGGGAATAGCGCGGGATCATGGGCGGCTCGGTGTGAGGCAGGGTGATAGGTGTCGCCCTAGCATGGGGCAGGGCGGGATGACAGCCGCAAGCCCACCGCGGCTTGTGGCCGGCCCGCACCGTTGTTGGGGATTCCGCGTCCAACCTGTGACGGAAAAAAGACAGAGTGATTGCTCAACGGCATAGCACTTGCTAATCGCTTTGCACGTGATGCGGTTCTGCCGTGCGCGGCATGCAAAGCGGAGCTGACGCAGCGAATGGAACTCTTCCTCCAGCAGCTCATCAATGGGCTGACGCTCGGATCGATCTACGGGCTGATCGCCATCGGCTACACGATGGTCTTCGGCATCATCGGCATGGTCAATTTTGCGCATGGCGACGTGTTCATGCTGTCGGCCTTTATCGCGCTCATGATCTTCACGATCCTGACGCAACTGCTCGGCGTCACATCGCTGCCCTTCGCCTTCGTGGTTGTGTTGCTCGGCGCCATGGTGCTGACGGCTTTGTGGAACTGGGCCATCGAGCGGGTCGCCTACCGACCGTTGCGCGGCTCGTTCCGCCTGGCACCGCTCATCTCGGCCATCGGCATGTCGATCTTCCTGTCGAACTTCGTCCAGGTGGTGCAGGGCCCGCGCAACAAGACCATTCCGCCGATGTTCGATCAGGTGATCCACGTCACCTCCGGCGGCACCTATGACGTGACGCTGTCGATCAAGCAGATCCTCATCATGGTGGTGACGGCCGTTCTGCTGCTGGGCTTCTGGTACCTCGTGCAGAAGACCTCGCTTGGCCGTGCCCAGCGGGCTTGCGAGCAGGACCGCCGGATGGCCGCCCTGCTGGGCATCGATGTCGACCGTACCATCTCGCTCACCTTCGTGATCGGCGCCGCATTGGCGGCCGTCGCGGGCGTCCTCTACATGAGCTATTACGGCGTGGTGAACTTCGCCGATGGCTTCATTCCGGGCGTCAAGGCCTTCACGGCCGCGGTGCTGGGCGGCATCGGCTCGTTGCCGGGCGCCGTCCTTGGCGGCCTGCTGATCGGACTGATCGAGGTGTTCTGGTCGGCATATTTTTCAGCCGACTACAAGGATGTCGCTGCCTTCTCGATCCTGGCCATCACGCTGATCTTCATGCCCTCCGGCCTGCTCGGCCGGCCCGAGATCGAGAAGGTCTGAGCCGATGCAGATCCAGGCCAGCAAGCCCGTGGTGGCCCAGGCGGTCGAGCCCGGCTTCGACCTCGGGGCCGCCGTCAAGGACGCGGGCTTCGCGGCCCTGGTGACGCTCGGGCTTTCGTTCCCGATCCTCGCCTTCCGCACCCAGGAAGACATGTCGAACCACCTTGTGGTGGTGCCGCGTTGGTCCTGGCCTATCGTGGCCGCCATTCTGGTGTTCGTCGGCCGGCTCGGGTCGTTGGCGTTCCGGGCCAGGCGGGGCGCCACGCCATCGCGGGCCGCGCGGGCGCCCTCGCGCTCTTCGGCCTTTCTGGTCCAATATGCCGCCTGGTTCGGCATCGCGGCGTTGATCGCCTTTCCGCTCGTGATGGTGCTGGCACTCGGAGCCGGCGGCTCGCTGAAGTGGATCAACAATTACGGCATCCAGATTCTCATCTATGTGATGCTGGGCTGGGGTCTGAATATCGTGGTCGGCCTGTCGGGCCTGCTCGACCTCGGCTACGTAGCGTTCTACGCGGTCGGCGCTTATTCCTACGCGCTGTTGTCCACCACCTACGGTCTCAGCTTCTGGGTCTGCCTGCCGCTCGCCGGCATCTTGGCGGCCTTCTGGGGCGTCATCCTGGGCTTTCCGGTGCTGCGACTTCGGGGCGATTATCTCGCCATCGTGACGCTGGCCTTCGGCGAGATCATCCGGCTGGTGTTGATCAACTTCACCGATCTCACCAACGGGTATGCGGGCATCTCGTCGATCCCGCGCGCCACCTTCTTCGGGGTGCCGTTCACCGATGGCGACGACGGTTTCGCGCACATGTTCGGCCTTGAATTCTCGCCAATCCAGCGCACCATCTTTTTGTTCTACCTCATTCTCGCCCTGGCGCTTCTCACCAACGCAGTGACGTTGCGGCTGCGGCGCCTGCCGGTCGGGCGCGCCTGGGAAGCCCTGCGGGAGGACGAGATCGCCTGCCGGTCGCTCGGGATCAATACTACCAACACCAAGCTGACCGCGTTTGCGCTCGGCGCCATGTTCGGCGGCTTCGCGGGTTCGTTCTTCGCGGTGCGCCAGGGGTTCGTCAGCCCGGAATCCTTCACCTTCATCGAATCGGCCACGATCCTGGCCATTGTGGTGCTGGGCGGCATGGGCTCGCAGATCGGCGTTGCCCTCGCGGCGGTGTTGATGATCGGCGGCACCGAAATCCTGCGCGAGCTCGACTTCCTGAAAGCGGTGTTCGGCAACAACTTCGATCCCGTACAATACCGCATGCTGATCTTCGGGGCCGGCATGGTGGCCATGATGATCCTCAAGCCGCGCGGCATCATCTCGACCCGCACGCCCTCCATCTTCCTCAAGGAGCGCAGGGCCATCTCCGGAGACCTCGTGAAGGAAGGGCACGGCTGATGGCGTCTTGGGAAACGGACCCGCTGCTCGTCGTCGAGCACCTTACGATGCGGTTCGGTGGCCTCGTGGCCGTCAACGGCCTCAGCTTTTCGGTGGGGCGCAGCGACATCACGGCGCTGATCGGTCCCAACGGCGCCGGCAAGACCACGGTCTTCAACTGCGTCACGGGCTTCTACAAACCGACCGAAGGGCGCCTCGCCCTGGCCCGACAGGGCATCGCGGCGGCCCCGGACGTCGCGCACCTGACCAGCACGGGCTCGCGTCACGGACGCAGCAATTCGGGCGACGTCTACCTGCTGGAGCGCATGCCCGGCCACGAGATCGCCGGGCAGGCCCGCGTGGCCCGCACATTCCAGAACATCCGCCTGTTCACCGGCATGACGGTGCTCGAAAACCTGCTCGTGGCGCAGCACAATGCCTTGATGAAGGCTTCCGGCTTCACGATCGGCGGCATCCTTGGTCTCGGCGGCTACAAGGCCAAGGAAAAGGCGGCCGTCACCAAGGCCACCGAATGGCTCGACCGCATCGGCCTCCTGAACCGGGCCGACGATCCGGCCGGAGACCTGCCTTATGGCGACCAGCGGCGTCTCGAGATCGCGCGCGCCATGTGCACCGACCCGATCCTGTTGTGTCTCGACGAACCGGCCGCGGGTCTCAACCCGCGCGAGTCGCTCGAACTCAACACGCTTCTCCGCACGATCCGCAAGGACCACGCCACAGCCGTGCTGCTGATCGAGCACGACATGAGCGTCGTGATGGAGATCTCGGACCACGTGGTGGTGCTCGATTACGGCACCAAGATCGCCGACGGCACGCCGGCGCAGATCCGCGACGACCCGAAGGTGATCGCCGCCTATCTGGGCGTCGAGGACGAGGAGGTCGAAGAGGTCGAACACGAGATCGACCTGGCCGAGGAGGCATCGTGAGCGTCGCAACCGAGACCGTGTCGCTCCGACCCGCGGCTGGCGTGACGCCGCTGCTGACCATCCGCGGCGTGAAGACCTATTACGGCAAGATCGTCGCCCTGAAGGGCGTCGATCTCGATGTCAACCAGGGTGAAATCGTCACCCTAATCGGCGCCAATGGCGCCGGCAAATCGACTCTGATGATGACCATCTTCGGCAGCCCGCGGGCCCGCGAAGGCGTGATCTCGTTCGACGGCCGGGACATCACGCGGATGCCGACGCATGAGATCGCCCGCCTGTCGATCGCCCAATCGCCGGAAGGGCGGCGAATCTTCGGCCGCATGACGGTTTACGAGAACCTGCAGATGGGCGCCTCCATCAACAAGTTCGCGTATTTCGATCAGGATCTCGAGCGCGTCTTCGTGCTGTTCCCGCGTCTCAAGGAGCGCATCCATCAGCGTGGCGGCACCATGTCGGGCGGCGAGCAGCAGATGCTGGCGATCGCTCGGGCGCTGATGAGCCGGCCGCGCCTGCTGCTGCTCGACGAGCCTTCGCTCGGATTGGCGCCGCTGATCGTCAAGCAGATCTTCGACGCCATTCGACACCTCAACAAGGAAGAAGGGCTGACGGTGTTCCTGGTGGAGCAGAACGCGTTCCATGCCCTGAAGCTGGCCGACCGCGGCTATGTGATGGTGAACGGGCTCGTCACCATGTCGGGCACCGGACGTGAGCTGTTGGCCAAGCCGGAAGTGCGCGCCGCCTATCTCGAGGGAGGGCATCACTGATGAACGGCTTGCTTTACACCGCCGACGATGGCGGGTTGCTGCATTTCCTGCTGATCACGGTGCTGATCGGCGGCGTGCTGGCCTGGCAGGCCGGGCGCGCCATTGCCGGAACATGGCGCGGCTTCTGGATGGTGCCGCTCTACATGCTGCTGCTCGCGGCCGGTGTGCGCTTCCTTCACTATGCGCTCGTTGGCGAAGACCTGTTCAGCCTGCAATATTTCGTCGTTGCATTCGTGCTGGCCTGCTTGGCGTCCGGCTATGGCTATCGGTCGCGCCGCTCGGAACAGATGAGCACGCAATATTCCTGGATCTATCGTCGTTCGGGTCCGCTCGGATGGGCCATGAAATCTTGACCCTGCGGTTCTTCACCACCGCAAGGAAAAGACGGCGCCCATCTGCCGCGAATCGACGTGACAAGCTTTGGAAGATGCGCAACATTTCCAGAGTGGATCGCTTGGCTCGGCGCCCAACCACTGCTGATAGTCTTTCAACGTATCGGGGATTGATATGAAACAACTTGGATTGACCGGCTTCGTGCTGGCCGCGGGCCTGGCCTTTGCCGGTGCCGCCCATGCGGACATCAAGCTCGGTGTGGCGGGCCCGATCACCGGCGCCAATGCCGCCTTCGGGGCGCAGCTGCAGCGCGGCACCGAACAGGCCGTCGAGGATCTGAACGCCAAGGGCGGCGTGCTCGGCCAGAAGATCTCGGTCGAGGTCGGTGACGATGCCGGCGACCCAAAGCAGGGCGTTTCGGCCGCGAACCGCTTCGTCGGCGACGGCGTCAAGTGGGTGGTGGGCCACTTCAACTCGGGCATCTCGATCCCGACCTCCGACGTCTACGAAGAAAACGGGATGCTGCAGATCACCCCGGCATCCACCAACCCGAAGTTCACCGAAACCGGCAAGTGGAACACGTTCCGCACCTGCGGGCGCGATGACCAGCAGGGCGACGTTGCGGCGAAGTACATCGTCGACAACTTCAAGGGAAAGAAGATCGCCATTCTTCACGACAAGACCACCTACGGTAAGGGTCTCGCCGACGCCACCAAGGCAGCCATGAACAAGGCCGGCGTCAAGGAAGTGGTCTACGAGGGCGTCAACACCGGCGAAAAGGATTATTCGGCCGTCGTTTCGAAGGTGAAGGCGTCCGGCGCCGACCTGGTTTATTGGGGCGGCCTGCATCCCGAAGGCGGCCTGATCCGCCGCCAGATGACCGACCAGGGCATCAAGGCCGTGATGATGTCGGGCGACGGCATCACCGACAACGAGTTCGCGGCCATCGCCGGCCCGGGTGCCGAGGGCACCCTGATGACCTTCGGCCCCGAGGCAAAGAACCGCCCCGAGAACGCCGCCATCGTGAAGGAGTTCACCGACAAGAACTTCGATCCGCAGGCCTATACGCTGTATAGCTATGCGGCCGTGCAGGTGATGGCGGAAGCCGCCGAAGCCACGAAGTCGGTCGACCCCAAGAAGATGGCCGAATACATGCACGCCGGCCACACGTTCAAGACCGTGCTGGGTGATCTGTCCTTCGACAAAAAGGGCGACCTGAGCAAGGCCGGCTACGTGATGTACACCTGGAAGAAGGGCCCGGACGGCAAGATCACCTATTTCGAAAACAAGTGATCCGTCGCCGTCTCGTCTAAGAATTGTCTCGGCCCCCGATCCTTGCGGATCGGGGGCTTTGTTTTATCCAAGTGCCGCCAGACCCGGGAAGGTCTGCAGGAGCCAGAACGACAGGCTCTGCATGCCGCCGCTCAGAAAGGCGAGGCCCGTCAACACCAGCAATCCTCCGGCCACCTTCTCGACGGCTGGGAAATAACGACGAAAGCCGCGTGAAAACCGCACGAAGCCTCCGACCATGAAGGCCGATGCCACGAAGGGCAGGCCGAGGCCGGCCGAATAGGCCGCCAGAAGTGCCGCGCCGCGGCCGACCGTGGCTTCCGATCCGGCGATCGCCAGGATCGCGGCCAGGATCGGTCCGATGCAAGGCGTCCAGCCGAACGCGAAGGCGAGGCCCATCAGGTAAGCAGGGCCGAGACCCGTCGCCCGTTCCACGCTGACGCGCTTCTCCCGATACAGGAAGGCGAGCCTGAACAGCCCAAGGAAGTGCAGCCCCATGACGATGATCGCGAGGCCGGCCGCAGCCGACAGCAGGGTGTCGAAGCGGCGGATCAACTGCCCGAAAGCCGAGGCGGTGGCGCCGAGCGCCACGAAAACCGTGGTGAAGCCGGCTACGAAGACGAGGCTCGCCAGCACGATCTGCCGGCGCGAGCGGCCGTCGCTTTTGTGCTGCAGGGTATCGAGCGTGGTACCGGCGAGGTAGCACAGGTAGGGCGGCACGAGCGGCAGCACGCAGGGGCTGAGAAACGAGACCAGACCTGCCAGGAAAGCGGCCGTAACGCTGATATGGGGTGACATCCCCCGTCCTAGCCGAGAAGCGGGGCCGCGCTCAACAGCACCCGGACGCGTTTTGGCGACCACCGATCGAAGAGGCTGAGCCACCAAGCGGCCCGAGAACCCGAAGTGCCGGTGGGCCGGGAGGGACTTGAACCCCCAACCAGACCGTTATGAGCGGCCGGCTCTAACCATTGAGCTACCGGCCCGTGCCGTGACGCGGGATGGCAGAACCCTACACGCGAGCCGTTAACAAGACCAGCCTGATGCCGCCCGGCACGGCCTTGCGCGGCGCGGTGTGGCGGGCCAGAACCGCCGCCATGCCCATGCTCGTCGCCGGCCTTCTTCTGCTCTGGCTGTCCTCCATTCTGCTGAGGGGCGTTCAACGCGCCAATCCTGCGGCGCTGGCCCGGCTGCTCCGGCAGGGCGGCGGCAGCATCGCCTTGCTGCTCGCGGCCGCCATGATCCTGCGCGGCGAGTTGAACGTGGCGCTGCTGGCGGCTGGCGTGGGGCTATGGCTCGTGGCGAAGCCGGCAGGCGCCTCGAGACGATTGTGGGCATCCTGGCCGGGCGGCTTCACGGGGCGGGTGAGACCCGACGCGGGTCCGATCCGCGTCCGCACCAACACGCTCGATGTGGTCATCGACCGCGCTGCTGGCCTGATGCGCGGTCAGTTCACCGGCGGTCCTCATGCGGGACGGCTGCTCGAATCCTTGTCAGGCCCCGAATGTGCTGCGAGCTATCGCTGGTGCATCGGTGCCGATCCCGAGGCCGCTCGCGTGCTGGAAGCTTATCTCGACGGCCGGTTTCCCGGATGGCGCGTAGCAGCGGAGTTCGGTGATGACACGCGGCGCACGGAGGCGGGCGGCAGGACGGGGCGCCCGGTGCGCATGCCGGACCACGAGGCTTACCATGTGCTTGGCCTTGCGGAAGGCGCGAGCGGGGAGGAGATCGCGCGCGCCCACCGGGCCCTCATGAAGCTGCATCACCCCGACCATGGTGGCTCCACCGCGATGGCGGCCCGGGTGAACGAAGCCAAAGATGTTTTGATGCGCCGGCATCGGTGAACTCGCTACGCTTGATGCTGAACAGGCGGTCGGGCGGCCGAGGCCGTCCGGGGCGAAGGGCGACTCAATCCTTGGTGGCAAAGCACGCGAAGCCCGACCGCTTCAGGGTCCGGCACGCGTCCTGAGCCTGATCCGGGCCCAGGCCCGCGAAGCGGGCGCGATACAGGAGCGTACGTCCCTTGCGCACCTTCTCGGTGACGGGTCGCGCCGAGCCGAGGGCCGAGCGGCCGTCCGTCTTCGCCTTGTCGAGCAGGGCATCGGCTTCCCGGGCGGTTTTGGTGGCGCCGACCTGGATGGTCCAGTCGCCACGCCCTTGCGGCGAAGCGGCGGCGTCACGCGTGTCGGCCCGACCGGGCCTGATAGACGAGGTCACGTCGTCGGCAGCCGCGCTGGCCACCCGCACGGGCTTGGCAGGCACGGCGGCTTGCCGGGCCGGTGCCGCGCCGGTGACCCACTTCATGCTGGATGGGGTCGCGGTTGCAGGTGTCACGGCGTCGCGATCGGTCGGAACGACTCGGCTGCTCGTTGAGCCGTCGAGCGCGCTTCGGCCGCGATCGGCCGCCAGCACTGCAGGACCACGGGCGGTCTCAGCAGTGCGCGGCGCGCCTGTCACGAAGGCGGGACGCACATCGGCCGTCCGCATGCGCTTCATCGGCATGGGCGGCACCGCCATGGTCGGCGCGATGAGGCTCGGGCTGGCGCTGACGGTCGGGCTGCTGTCATGGGCTTCGGCATCGCCACCGTCGGCGTCGTCGTCCTGCTGCGCCACCGTGGCGGCAGGCTCCTCGATGGGCTTTTCTTCCTCGATCTTACCGGCGACGCGCGTCGGTGCGGCCTGTTCGAGGTGCTGGGCGATCAGCCCTTCCATGATGTGGTCGCGACCGGCCGCCGACTTGCCGCCCATCACCACGGCCACGATGTGGTGGCCGCCACGATTGACGTTCGACAGCAGGTTGAAACCGGACGCGTTGGTATAGCCGGTCTTGATGCCGTCCATGCCTTCCACCCGTTCCATCAGGTGGTTGTGGTTCGCCATGGTCTCGCCCGCATAGGTGAAGCTCGGGGTCGAGAAGAAGTGGTAGTAGGTCGGGAAGCGGTCCTGAATGGCGCGGCCGAGCAGCGCCAGATCGTGTGCCGTGGTAATCTGCCGGTTGTCCGGCAGACCCGAGGCATTGACGTAAACGGTGCGGAACATGCCAAGCGCATGCGCCTTGCGGGTCATCAGTTCCGCGAAATGATCTTCGTCGCCGCCACCGACGGCTTCCGCCACCGCGACCGCCATGTCGTTGGCGGATTTGGTCACGATGGCCTTGATGGCGTCCTCGACGCGGATCGTCGAGCCGGGCCGCAGGCCCAGCTTGGTGGGCGTCATGCTGGCGGCGTGCCGCGACACGGGGATGCGGGTGTCGAGGCTGATGTCACCCGACTGCAGCTTCTCGAACAGGAGGAACAGCGTCATCACCTTGGTGATCGACGCAGGATGGCGAAGCTCGTTCTCGCGGTCGGCGTAAAGGGTGCGGCCGGTGTTGACGTCCACCACCAGCGCCGCAAAGGCCGGCGACGATTGCGCCGAGCCGGAGGGGCGCGCATGGGCCGCTCGAACGCCGTGATGATGGCCGCGCGCTTCGGCAGTCGTCGAGGCGATCAGCGCAAGAGCCAGCCCGAGGCCCGCCAAGGCGCGCCTGCGACCGCTCGCTGTGCTGTTGAGAACCACCATCGCCAACCTCGATCGCGTGATGCCGTCCGGGGTACGGAATGGCGGCACCGTGACCCGAAGGGCACGCAAGGAAAGGCTATGACAGCGCAGTTACAGCGCCGTTAATGCGGCCCGGGATGGTGTCCGCGATCGTTCGAAACCGATGCAATCCGCCATCTTCGAACCGCCGTGCGGCACCGCAGCATTCTCCCTGCCAACCCAAACGGCGGGCGCCTGCTAAGCCGATCGGAGATCCACGGTCGGTCAGCGCCGCTCAGGTGAACCGCGCCGGCACCGCGGCGACGAGGCCGCCCCTGCGAGACGCAACCTGCACGCCATTCCGTTCGGCTGTTCGGCGGGCATTGCTGCGCTGGCGTTGCAATAGGGCAACAAGCGTGCCAGCATTCCCGCATGCTCGGCAGCCTTGAACGCGCCATGATCGAAACGCAGATTCCTGACGCTGCCGCTTCGGCCCACTCTGGCAAAGGTGCGCTGCGATACCCATGTCCCACCCAAGGGCGCCATCCTGGGCAGCCTGCCGCCGCAACTGCAAGGACATCGCCATCGTGACGGTCGGATACGCGCGCCCGGTCCATGACCTCACGGGTGCATCGAGCCGGCCTGTTCCACGGGCGGCCCGGGAGCCGCGACGCAACGGGGATGGGGCGGGAACGTCCGTCATCACTCGACCGAAGACGCAGACCAAGAAGCCGAGCATGTACCGTGTGCTGCTTCTGAACGACGACTACACGCCGATGGAATTCGTTGTCGCCGTGCTGCGGAAATATTTCAACAAAACGGCCGATGAGGCCAGCAACATCATGTTGCACGTGCACCACCATGGGGTCGGCGAATGCGGTGTATTCACCTACGAGGTGGCCGAAACTAAAGTGACGCAGGTCATGGACTTCGCGCGCAAGAACCAACATCCTTTGCAGTGCATCATGGAAAAGAAGTGAGGCCGGTGCCGACATGCCCGCATTTTCACGTTCGCTCGAACAGTCCCTCCACCGCGCGCTGGCCATCGCCAACGATCATCACCATGAATACGCGACGCTCGAACATCTTCTGCTTTCGCTGATCGACGACGGCGACGCCAATGCCGTGATGAAGGCTTGCTCGGTCGATGTCGACGCTTTGAAGAAGACGCTGGTCGACTACATCGACCAGGAGCTCGAAAGCCTCGTGGCAGAAGGCAATGACGATGCGAAGCCGACGGCCGGCTTCCAGCGTGTCATCCAGCGCGCCCACATCCATGTGCAATCGTCTGGCCGCGAAGAAGTGACGGGAGCCAACGTGCTCGTGGCCATCTTCGCGGAACGCGAAAGCCACGCGGCCTATTTCCTGCAGGAACAGGACATGACCCGCTACGATGCGGTCAATTACATCAGCCACGGCATCGCGAAGCGACCCGGCACCACCGACAGCAGCAAGGGTCCGCGCGGTTCGGACGACGACAACGAAGGTCGAGAAGGCAAGGACGGCAAGGAGCAGGGCGACTCGAAGAAGAAGGAAGGCGCTCTTGAGGCTTATTGCGTCAACCTCAACAAGAAGGCCCGCGATGGCCGCATCGATCCGCTGATCGGCCGCGAGACCGAGGTGCAGCGCACCATCCAGGTGCTTTGCCGTCGCCAGAAGAACAATCCCCTGCTGGTCGGCGACCCAGGTGTCGGCAAGACCGCCATCGCGGAGGGCCTGGCCCGCAAGATCATCAAGAACGAAGTTCCCGAGGTGCTGGCCGGCGCCACGGTGTTCGCGCTCGACATGGGCACGCTTCTCGCTGGCACGCGCTATCGCGGCGACTTCGAAGAACGGCTGAAGCAGGTCATGAAGGAGGTCGAGAACCACAAGGGTGCGATCCTCTTTATCGATGAGATCCATACGGTGATCGGGGCTGGTGCGACCTCGGGTGGGGCCATGGATGCCTCGAACCTGCTGAAGCCCGCCTTGGCCCAGGGGTCGCTGCGCTGCATCGGCTCGACCACCTACAAGGAATACCGTCAGTATTTCGAGAAGGACCGGGCCCTCGTGCGACGGTTCCAGAAGATCGACGTGAAGGAGCCGACCGTCACCGACGCGGTGGAAATCCTGAAGGGTCTCAAGCCTTATTTCGAGGAGTTCCACAAGGTCCGCTACACCGCGGAAGCCGTTCGGGCCGCAGTGGAACTGTCGGCACGCTACATCCATGACCGCAAGCTGCCCGACAAGGCGATCGACGTGATCGACGAAACGGGCGCCAGCCAGATGCTGCTGCCTGAGCCGAAGCGAAAGAAGACGATCGGCATCAAGGAGATCGAGGCCACCATCGCCACGATGGCCCGCATCCCGCCGAAATCCGTGTCGAAGGACGACGCCGAAGTGCTCCAGCACCTCGACGACACCTTGAAGCGCGTGGTTTATGGACAGGATGCGGCCATTGCGGCCCTGACCTCGGCCATCAAGCTCGCCCGCGCCGGTTTGCGCGATGGCGAGAAGCCGATCGGCTGCTACCTTTTTTCCGGCCCCACGGGTGTCGGCAAGACAGAAGCGGCTCGTCAGCTTGCGTCCGGCCTCGGTGTCGAATTGGTCCGTTTCGACATGTCGGAATATATGGAGCGCCACACGGTAAGCCGACTGATCGGTGCACCGCCCGGTTACATCGGCTTCGATCAGGGCGGTCAGTTGACCGATGCGATCGATCAGCACCCGCATTGCGTGCTGCTGCTCGATGAAATCGAGAAGGCCCATCCGGATCTGTTCAACATCCTGCTTCAGGTCATGGACCACGGAAAGCTGAGCGATCAGCATGGCAAGCAGGTCGACTTCCGCAATGTCATTCTGATTATGACGACGAATGCGGGGGCGGCCGATATGGCGCGAGAGGCGATCGGGTTCGGCCGGTCCAAGCGGACGGGCGACGATGTCGAGGCGATCAACAAGCTGTTCACGCCGGAATTCCGTAACCGGCTCGATGCCGTGGTGCCGTTCGGCCATCTGCCGGTGTCGGTGATCGGCAAGGTGGTGGACAAGTTCGTCTTGCAGCTCGAGGCGCAGTTGGCGGATCGCAATGTGGCGATCGAGCTGACCGAGGAAGCCCGCAAGTGGCTGATCGACAACGGCTACGATGAGGCCATGGGTGCCCGCCCGATGGGGCGTGTCATCCAGCAGCACATCAAGACGCCGCTGGCCGACGAGGTGCTGTTCGGTCGTTTGAAGAATGGTGGGACGGTTCGCGTGGTGGTGTCGGGCGGCGAAGGGGCCGAGCGCAAGCTTGGATTCGTGTTCCCCGAAGGACCTGTGCTGCCGCGGCCGGAACGCGACATCGTCGAGGCTGGCAAGAAGCGGAAAGCCAAGGCCGAGGGTGAGGCGTCGGACACGGACGGCGGGTCCGGCGACGATGCCGCCGACGACACGGATGCCAAGTCGGTCACGGCACGTTCCTGATCCACATCCGTCTGGTATGAACCAAAAGGGGCTCCGGGCCGACGAGGTCCGAAGCCCCTTTTGTTTGAAGCCGCGACCTTCGCATGGTTGATCCGCAATGCTGACTGAGAATGACATCATCACCGCCTTATCGGGCCTGACGGGGGCCGATGGTCGGACGCCGCTGGCCCAGTCGGGTCTGCTCGGCGGCGTAGTGATCCGTGAGGATCGGGTGTTCGTCACGATCGAAGGCGGGGGGCAGCCCGCCGCTGGGCTCGAAGCGCTGCGGGCCGAGGTGGAGCGACGGGTCAAGGCCGTGCCGGGCGTCGCGGCCGCCTTCGTGACGGCGACCGTCGAAAAGCCGGCCGGTAGCGCACGCCCGCAATCGACGACCGCTCCGGAGCCGCATGGGCATTCGCATGCGCCGGGTCCGCGGGCCCAGGCGGCCCGGACGTCGCAAGGTGTGCCGGGCGTCAAGACCATCATTGCGGTGGCGTCGGGCAAGGGGGGCGTCGGCAAGTCGACAACCGCCTGCAATCTGGCGTTGGCGCTGTCGGGCTTTGGACTGTCGGTCGGGGTGCTGGATGCCGACATCTACGGGCCCTCGATGCCGCGCCTGCTCGGCCTCACCGGTAAGCCGGAGGTGGTTGAGGGTCGCATGATGCGGCCGCTCGAAGGCTATGGCATCAAGGTCATGTCCATCGGATTCCTGGTCGAGGAGGAAACGCCGATGATCTGGCGGGGCCCAATGGTGATGTCGGCCCTGACCCAGATGCTGCGCGAGGTGCAATGGGGCGAACTCGACGTGATGGTGGTCGACATGCCGCCCGGAACCGGCGACGCCCAACTCACCATGGCGCAATCCGTGCCGCTCGCGGGCGCCGTGATCGTGTCGACGCCGCAGGATCTCGCCCTGATCGACGCGCGGCGCGGTATCGCCATGTTCCGGCGGACCGAGGTGCCGATCCTCGGCGTCGTCGAGAATATGAGCACCTTCATCTGCCCGGCCTGCGGGCATCGGTCGGACATCTTCAACCATGGCGGAGCCCGGCACGAGGCCGAGCGCCTTGGCGTTCCCTATCTGGGTGAGATCCCGCTCGCCATGCCGATCCGCGAAAGTGCCGATGCAGGGCGGCCCATCGTCATCTCCGATCCTGGCGGGCCGCAGGCCGAAGCCTATCTCGGCATTGCGCGGCGGCTGCTCGATGTGCTGTCGGGTGCCCGTCAGCGGACGGCGCCGCGCATCGTGGTCGAATAAAGCGCCGGAGACTGCGATCCATGACCCGGAATCCTGATCGCCGGACCCTGATGGCGGGACTGTCTTCCGGCAGTCTCGCGGCTTTGTCGGCACAGCCGGCGCGGGCCGAGACGCCGCAGCAACCCGAGGTGACCTGGCGCCTGATCTCGAGCTTTCCCAAGTCGCTCGATCTGATCTACGGCGGTGCCGAACGCTTCGCGAAGACGATCGGCGAGTTGACTGGGGGACGCTTCAAAATCGAGGTGTCGCCGCCGACCGAGGCCGTCGGCGGGCTCGCGGTGCTGGACGCCGTCAAGGCCGGCACGATTGAAGCCAGCCAGACTTCGCTCGACTATTTTTACGGCAAGGACCCGAGCTTCGCGCTCGCGACCGGAATCCCATTCGGCATGAATGCGCGCCAGCACTATGCTTTTGCGACCCAGGGGGCCGGCAACGCCCAGGTGGACGCGCTGTTGGAACCCGACAACGCGATGGCGTTTCCGGCCGGCAACACGGGTGCCCAGATGGGCGGCTTTTTCAAAAAGGACATCCGATCGGCGGCCGATCTCGACGGGCTGAAGATCCGCATCGGCGGTCTGGCCGGGCGGGTGCTGCAGAAGCTTGGTGCCGTGCCAGTCGCGACGCCACGGGCCGAGATCCTCGGCGCGCTTCAATCCGGCGCGCTCGATGGCGTGACCTGGGTGAGCCCGCACGACGACGAGATCTTCACCAAGGATGACGGGGCGACGGGTATCCAGAAACTTGCGCCGAACTATTATTATCCCGGGTTCTGGAAAGGTTCTGCGATGGTCCACATCGTTGTGGACCGGACCAAGTTCCAGGCGCTGCCGGCGTCCTACCAGGCGGCCATCCGGGTCGCAGCCGCGGATGGCTATGCCGACATGCTGGCCCGCTACGACACGGCCAACTCGGCCGCCCTGCGCCGCCTCGTGATCGCCGGCGCGCAATTGCGCCCGCTGCCGCAAGACATCCTGGATGTGGCCTACAAGGCGACCACGGATGTGCTCCGCGAGATCGGCGACGGAAATGCCCGGTTCAAGGCGAACCTCGACACCTTTCTGGCCTTCCGCAACGAAGCCTATCTGTGGTGGCAGGTGGGCGAATACACCTTCGACAATTTCAACATCCGGCAGCGCGCCAAGGGCTGAGCCACCCGTCGGCTTAACCGCCCGTGACGCTCATGGTCCGGGCCACTCGCGCCTTGGCGCTCTGCCGGTCGGCCACGAAATCGTGGCCCTTCGGCTTGCGGGCTATGGCTTCGTCGATCGCCTGGTGCAGGTCATCGTCGCGGGATGATCCGCGCAAGGGCGCCCGCAGGTCGGTCGCATCGTTCTGGCCGAGGCACATGTAAAGCGTCCCGGTGCAGGTGACGCGCACGCGATTGCACGATTCACAGAAGTTGTGAGTCAAAGGGGTGATGAAGCCGACCCGCCCGCCGGTCTCGACCACTTCGTCGTAACGGGCCGGGCCACCGGTGCGGAACGCCAGGGGTTCCAGGGTGAACTCCTGCATCAAGCGGGCCCGCAAGTCACCGAGCGACAGGAACTCGTCCGCCTTGCGACCGAAATCTTCGCCGAGCGGCATCATCTCGATGAACGTGAGATCCATGCCACGCCCGTGCGCCCAGCGCAGCATGGCGGCGGCCTCACCATCGTTGACGCCACGAAGCGCCACTGTGTTGATCTTGACCGAAAGCCCAGCCCGCTGGGCCGCGTCGAGACCGCGCATGACGCGGTCGAACTCCGGGCGGCGGGTGATGCGCGCGAAAGTTGCGGGGTCGAGCGTATCAAGCGACACGTTGATCCGCTTGACGCCCGCGGCGGCCAGCGCCGCGGCATGCTCCTCAAGCCGGGTCCCGTTGGTGGTCAGCGTCACCTCGTCGAGGGCGCCGCTCACGAGATGTCGCGATAGCGAGCGAAACAGCGCCAGGATGTCACGGCGCACCAGCGGTTCGCCGCCGGTGATGCGCAGCTTACGCGTCCCTCGGCTGACGAAGGCCGAACAAAGCCGATCCAGTTCCTCGAGCGTCAGCAGGTCACGGCGCGGCAGGAACGACATGGATTCGTCCATGCAATAGGTGCAGCGCAGGTCGCAGCGATCCGTCACCGACACACGTACATAGGTGATGGCCCGACCAAACGGGTCCACCAGGGGCGTGGCGCGCATACGCGCGATGTCCGAAGCCGAAGGTTGGATCATCACATTGAGATAGGGCTTGGAGCCGGCTTACGGTAGTGCGGCCTAGACGTAGTCCGCCGCAACCGTGTTGTCCCGCGTCTCGGGCATGCCACGCAGGGCATTGATGACCAGTGTGCCAAGCAGCGCCACGACGATGTTGACCACGAGGCCATAGATGGCCGCATAGGCCGGAATCGTCAGCCCGAAGAGCGTCACCGCGTAAGTGGCATTCTTGAATCCTGTGAGCGCCACCATCCAGGTGCCGAGCCCGATGCCGGCTGCCCAGCCGAGCAGCAGCGCCCAGGAGCTGAGCCGCCGGGTGTAAAGGCCGATCAGCACCGCCGGCAGAGTTTGGCTCATCCACACGCCGCCGAGCAGCTGCAGTTGGATGGCATAGTCGAGCGGCAGAAACAGGATAAAGAACAGGGCGCCGAATTTCACCACCAACGAGAACAGCTTGGCCATGCGGGATTCGTCGGCCGCGCTGGCATTGGGGTTGATGAACTCGACATAGATATTGCGGGTCCAAAGATTGGCGGCCGCAATCGACATCACGGCCGCCGGCACGAGGGCTCCGATGCCGATCGCCGCGAAGGCGAAGCCGGTGAACCAGTCAGGGAACAGTTGCAGGAACAGCGCCGGTACAGCGAAGTTCGCCTTGTATTGGGCAAACATCGCCTTGAAGGCGGGGTTCTGGTCGACATGGGCCGCATAGGCCATGAAGCCCAGGAGCGAGATCAGCGCCAGGACGATCGAATAAGCCGGCAGCAGCGCCGAGTTGCGGCGGATGACGTCGCGGCTCGATGAGCTAAGCACCGCCGTGATAGCATGCGGGTAGAGGAAGAGGGCGGCGGCCGAGCCGAGTGCCAGACTGGCATAGGATGTGTAGGCCCCGGTCGAGCCGGCCGGCGGCGTGGCGAGGATCAGGTTCTTGGCCGGGATGGCGGCGAAGATGCCCGAGAAGCCGCCCAGCTTGCCGGGAATGACGATCAGGGCCGCGAAGATCGTGATGTAGATCATCACGTCCTTGACCACCGCGATGGCGGCCGGCGCCCTGAGGCCCGATGTGTAAGTGAAGGCGGCCAAGATCACGAAGGCCAGGATGAGCGGCACCTCGCCGAGCCAACCGGTCGAGCCGAGGCCAAGCGCCGCGATCACCACCTGCAATCCTTCGAGCTGCAGCGCGATATAGGGCATGGTGGCCAAGAGGCCCGTCACCGTGATGGCCAGCGCCAACCAGCGATTGCAGAAGCGGCCGCGCACGAAATCGGCCGCCGTCACATAGCCGTGCTGGCGACACACGGACCAAAGTCGCGGGAAGACCACAAAGGTCATCGGATAGACGATGGTCGTATAGGGCACGGCGAAGAAGGCCAGGGCGCCCGCCCCGAAGGCCAGCGCCGGGACGGCGATGAACGTATAGGCGGTGTAAAGGTCGCCGCCGAGCAGGAACCAGGTGACCAGCGTGCCGAAGCGACCGCCGCCCAGGCCCCATTCGTGCAGCAGGTCGAGGTCGCCCCGCCGCCAGTTGGCGGCCATGAAGCCCACCAGCGTCACCACCCCGAAGAACGCGACAAAAACCGCGAGCGCAATCCAGTTGACCGGCATCGACCCTTACCCTCGTTCGTTGTTCAGGAGCGTCGCGTCGCGAAGAACACGATGCCCGTGAGGGCGGCGCTGATCAGGACCCAGATCATCTGATAGGCATAGAAGAACGGAAAGCCGAGGATGGTCGGCTCGACCCGGTTGAAGAAAGGAACCCAGAGGACGGCGGGATAGGTGGGCAGCAGAAGCAAATACCAGTTCGACCACAAGCGTGGGCGCACCCCGTCCCGGTTCCCGTTCAATGCTTCCTCCCTTTCTTGTTATGGCTTCGTCTATAGCTCAACCGAGATGACGTGCAATGCAGGATGGTTCGATGGCCGAGACCCATGATGCGTGGCCGACGGAGCTACGGCTGAAGGAGGCGGGCCGCATGCTGTCGGTCACCTTCGAAGACGGCCTTCGCTTCGACCTGCCGGCCGAATACCTGCGGGTGGAAAGCCCCAGCGCCGAGGTGCAGGGCCATTCCGCGGCCGAGCGCAAGACCGTCGGCGGCAAGCGCAACGTGCGCATCCTGGCCGCCACGCCGGTCGGCAATTACGCCGTCAAGCTCCGCTTCGACGACGGGCACGATTCGGGTCTGTTCACCTGGCGCTACCTGCACGAACTCGGCACCGGCCAGGACGCGACCTGGAACGCCTATCTGGTGGCACTCGCGGACAAGAAGCTGAGCCGGTGACGTCGAAGCCCAGGCAGGAGCCGCGCGCCCTGCCGGGTCGCAGAACGGCGCTCGCTCAGGGCGCCACGATGGCGCGTGTGCCGACCTTCACGCGGTCGTAAAGGTCGGCCACGTCGTCGTTGGTCATGCGAATGCAGCCGGACGATACGGCCCGTCCGATCGTATCGGGCTCATTCGAGCCGTGAATGCGGAACTCGCTGCTGCCGAGATACATCGCACGCGCCCCGAGCGGGTTGTCGAGCCCGCCTTCCATGTGTCGGGGCAGGTCGGGGCGCCGCCGCAGCATGGCGGCCGGCGGCGTCCAGCCGGGCCATTCGCGCTTGGCCGTGATGGTCTTGCTGCCGGACCAGGCGAAGCCCGGGCGCCCGACCCCGACGCCATAGCGCAGGGCTTGATGGTCGGGCAGGACAAGGTAAAGCCGCTTCTCGGTCGTCGACACCACGATGGTGCCGGCCGGGTAGGGGCCGTCGTAGCTCACGAGCTCGCGCGGAATGGGGCTTGCCATCGGCTGGATGTCGGCATCGCTCGGCGCATAAGCGGCGGCGTCTCCCGCGGGATCCGCATAAGGGTCGGGTTCAGCCGACGCGCGTGCCGGCAACCCTCCATCGGCGGGATCGAGGAAGAAGGCATTGCCGGCGTGAGCCGAGGCCACGGAAGCCAGGAAACCCACGACGGCGCCCATCAGGGCAGGGGACAAACGCGACATCCGAGTGCCTTTTTCTAAACGGCTTGAGTCGGTCGAGAGCCGGAGCAAAACCTCGGTCGCGGCTCGATCGAAGATCAGCGTAAGATGCGCTTCAGGTGGCGCGCTCGAGCGAGATCAGCCGGCGGGCCAGCTCGCGTTGACTGCGACGCAGATCGGCAATCTTCAGCGAAGCCGAGCGACCATCGTTGGCGGTCTGGGCCAGCAAGGCATTCTCGGAAGCGTGGATCTCCACGTCGCACCGCGTGAGGGTGAAGTTCACGGCCGCCTCGAGCGCCGTGGCGCTGGGGGCCGCCACGCGGGCCTGTGTGGCGATGCAGTCGTCCGCATCGTTGACGGCATTCTTTTCCTTGATCGGCTGCAGCAAGGCGCAGGCGGACAGCACAAGGGCGGCGGGGACGATGGGGATAAGCCGGGTGATCTGCATGCCTGCCTCGTGAACTGGCTTCCACCCTAGCTGAACGGCCGCGCCCAAGCTGTGGAAAGAACGCAACACTCCACCAATATTCCACAGCGGTCTGTACCGAGCCGGATACGCAACATCGCGTCGGTGCCGCTACAGCACCACGATGCCGGAATGCTTGGCCTTGGTTTCCGGCTCGACATGAATCGAGACAGCGCTGTCCGGGATGTCGGCCCGCAGGGCCCGCTCCAGGCGATCGCAAATGTCATGTGCGGCCGTCACCGTCATGTCGCTGGCCACCACGAGGTGGAATTCGATGAAGGTCATCTTGCCGGCCCGGCGCGTCTTGATGTCATGCGCCTCGACGGCGCCTTCCGCGTTGGTGGCGATCAATTCCCGCACGCGGCCCAGCATCGCCTCGGGCACGGCCTCGTCCATCAGGCCGCCGACGCTATCACGCATGATGTGCCATCCGGCCCAAAGGACGTTCAGCGCCACCAACACGGCCAGAACGGCATCCAGCATCGCAATGCCGGTGGCGAAGACCAGCGCCACGCCGACGATGACGCCGAGCGAGGAGATCACATCCGTGAGGAGATGCTTCCCGTCGGCCTCGAGCGCCACAGACCGGTGCGCGCGACCCTGGCGCATCAACACCACCGACCATGCCGCGTTGATGCCGGTCGCCACGGCACTGATGGCAAGGCCCATCAACGGCGCCCCGAGAGGGGCAGGCGCCACGAATCCGTTATAGGCTTCCCGCAGGATGGCGCAGGCCGCAACGACGATCAGCACGCCTTCCACCACGGCCGCCAGATATTCGGCCTTGCTGTGCCCATAAGGGTGCTTGGCGTCAGCCGGCTGCATGGCGATGCGAAGCGCCACGAAGGCTGCCAGCGCGGTCGCGACGTTGACGATGCTTTCGAGGGCGTCGGACAACAGGGCGACGCTGCCCGTCACCGCATAGGCGGCATATTTGATCGCCAGCACCAGCACCCCGACCGCGATGCTGCCCAGAGCGACCGATTGTATTCTGCTCATTGCGCCCCCAAACCGATCGCGGCCTGGACTTGGCCCAAACCTGCCCGGCAAGGCAAGGTTCGATGCGGCGAGACGGACCGCCGGCATTGACGCTTGCGGCGTTTCGGGCGACGTCGATGCGACGGATCGGGAGTTCGACCCATGGCGCGCAAGATCATCATCGATACCGATCCGGGTCAGGACGACGCGGTGGCGATCCTGCTGGCCCTCGCCTCACCCGAAGATGTGCAGGTGCTCGGCATCACCACGGTCGGGGGCAATGTTCCGCTCTGGCGCACGACCGAGAACGCGTTGAAGATCAGCGCCCTGGCCGGATATCCTGAGCTTCCAGTCTACCCGGGTTGCGCGCGGCCGATGCTGCGCCTACCGGTCACGGCCGAACACGTGCATGGTGAAACAGGGCTGAACGGGTGCGAGCTGCCGACCCCGACCGCGAAGCCCCAGGCCCAGCACGGCGTCGACTTCATCATCGAGACGATCCGATCGGAGCCGGAAAAATCCGTCACGATCTGCACGCTCGGCCCGCTCACCAACCTCGCTATGGCGCTCGTCAAGGCGCCGGATATTGCACCGCGGATCGATGCCGTGGTCAGCATGGGCGGCGCCTACTTCGAGGTGGGCAACATCACGCCGGCGGCCGAATTCAACATCTACGTCGATCCGGAGGCGGCCGCGGTCGTGCTGGGAAGCGGCATTCCGGTGACGCTGCTGCCGCTCGACGTGACCCACCGGGTGCTCAGCACCGTGGCGCGCCTCGACCGGATCGCGGCGATCGGCAACAAGGCCGGTGGCGCGGTGGCGGCGCTGCTCGGCTTTTCCGAACGCTTCGATCTCGAAAAATACGGCTGGGCCGGCGCGCCCCTGCACGATCCCAACGTCATCGCCTATCTGATCGCGCCCGACCTCTACCAGGGGCGGCACATCAACGTGTCGATCGAGACCGCGAGCCCGCTGACGCTCGGCATGACGGTGGCGGATTATTGGCGCGTCACCGACCGGGCGGCGAATTGCACCTATATTCGTGAGGCCGACGCAGATCGATTCTACGACCTTCTGGTGGAGCGGCTGTCCCGACTGCCGTGAGGCGCTAAAACCAATTCGGGCTTTGTGCGTTCGCTAGCGAAACCAAGGGAGAGTCGTATGGCGTTGCGCATCGAGGATTACGCGCTCATCGGCAATTGCGAAGGGGCGGGCCTTGTGGGGCGCAACGGCTCCATCGACTGGCTGGGGCTGCCGCGCTTCGATTCCGCTGCCTTCTTCGCAGCCCTGTTGGGCAATCAAGACAACGGTTATTGGCGCATCGCCCCGGTGGACGAGACTGCCCGGGTCACACGACAATATCGCAAGGGGACGCTCGTTCTCGAGACGACTTTCGAGACCGACGCCGGCACCGTGGTGCTGACCGATTGTATGGGCCGTCGCGAGGGCCACGCCGACGTGGCGCGCCAGCTTCGTTGCACGCGGGGCAGCGTGGCGATGCAGATGACGCTCTGCGTACGCTTCGACTATGGCCTCGTAGTGCCATGGGCCAGTCGTCTCGATGACGGCCGCTTGTCGATGATCGCGGGCCCCGACAGGCTGGTGCTCGACGCCAGCGTTCCCCTGCGCGGCGAGAACATGACGACCGTCGCAGACTTCACGCTGAACCAGGACGAGGAACAAAGCTTCACACTCAACTGGTCGGCCTCGCATCGGCCGCTGCCGGCCCGCCACTCCGTCGGCGAAGTGATCGAACGTGCCACCTGGAACTGGCGGGAATGGTCGAAGGGTTTCAAGGCCGAAGGCAGCGGCGAATGGGCGGACCTCGTGCTTCGCTCCTTGATCACCCTGAAGGCGCTGACGCATTTCGAGACCGGCGGCATCGTGGCGGCGGCCACCACCTCGCTGCCCGAGCAGCTCGGCGGCAGCCGCAACTGGGATTACCGTTATTGCTGGCTGAGAGACGCCACCCTGACGCTTTATGCGCTGGTGGATTCGGGCTTCCTCAACGAGGCTGTGGCATGGCGCGCCTGGCTGTTGCGGGCCATCGCGGGCTCGCCGGCCCAGATGCAGATCATGTACGGGGTGGCGGGCGAGCGCCGTCTCGATGAGTTTCAGATCGATTGGTTGAGCGGCTATGAGGGCTCGAAGCCCGTGCGGGTCGGCAATGCCGCATCGGGGCAACTGCAACTCGATGTGTTCGGCGAGGTTCTGGGCGCCATGTACCAGGCGCGCTGCTTCGGCATGGACCACGACGTGGCCGGCTGGCAGCTGGAAAAGAAGCTCATCGAGCATCTGGACGGCATTTGGCGGGATCCCGACGAAGGGATCTGGGAGGTGCGCGGCGGTCGCCGGCAGTTCACCCATTCGAAGGTCATGGCCTGGCTGGCCTATACGTCGGCCATCAAGTCGGTCGAGGAATTCGGCCTCGACGGTCCGGTCGAGCAATGGCGCAAGACGCGGGACGAAATTCACCAGCAGGTCTGCGACCAGGGGTTCGACAAGGCGCTGAACAGCTTCACGCAGTCCTATGGCGCCAAGGCGCTCGATGCGAGCCTGCTGCTGATCCCCATCGTCGGCTTCCTGCCGCCCGACGATCCCAGGGTGATCGGCACCGTCAAGGCCATCGAGGGATCGTTGCTGCACGACGGTTTCGTGGCACGCTACGACACCGGCAGCGCGGTCGACGGACTGAGCGGCGGCGAGGGGACCTTTCTGCCCTGCTCATTCTGGCTCGTCGACGTTTACACCATGATGGACCGGCGGGACGAGGCGCAAGCCATGTTCAAGCGCCTGGTGGGGTATTGCAACGACGTGGGATTGATCTCGGAAGAATTCGATGTGTCGGCCCAAAGGCTCGTCGGCAACTTTCCCCAGGCCTTTACCCATGTCGGCCTGATCAACAGCGTCCACAATCTCGAGCGCAGCGCGGGGCCGGCCAGGCACCGGGCCAAGAGCGGCGACAGCGCCTGACGACTAGCCGGAGCGCACGAGCAAACTTTTGCAGGGGCTCGCCGTTGTTCTCGGTGGGCTCGAAGGCCCGGCGCGTGACCAAGCGCGAGGCAAAGGAATATTCATGTCGATCAAGTCTATGGGCTATGGAACTGCTCTCGCGCTCGCGGCGACCTTGGTGTTGGGCGGTCAGGCCTATGCAGCGGGCCGCGGATCGGCGGACGATCAACTGGCCTGCACGCCCGACGTTTACCGCCTGTGCAGTTCCTCCGTGCCGGACGAGGATGCGATCGTGGCCTGCCTCAACCGCAACCTGCCGAGCCTGAGCCCTGCCTGCAAGACCGTGATGACGCGCCCGGCGACACCCGCGCAAGGCGACACCGACCAGGACGACTGAGGACACCCCGGCATGGGGTCACGAGCCTTGCTTGCAGGGGCCGCGAGTCGCTAGAAGGCGCCTCGCGTTCTTTACGAGGCCCGCATGTCCGATCCTATCCCGACCGAGCCTTTACTCGCCAAGGCGCGTCTGCCGCGCGGGCTCGTCGACCGGCATGCGCAGGACATCGCGGCAACAGACCGCATCATCTCCAGCATCCGCGAGACTTACCGCCTTTACGGCTTCGAGCCGGTCGAAACGCCGTTCATCGAATATACGGACGCGCTGGGCAAATTTTTGCCTGATCTCGACCGGCCGAACGAGGGCGTCTTCTCGTTCAAGGATGACGACGAGTCCTGGCTGTCCCTGCGCTACGACCTGACGGCGCCTCTGGCGCGCTTCGTGGCCGAGAACTATCAGGCGCTGCCGAAGCCCTACCGCAGCTATCGCGCCGGCTATGTGTTCCGCAACGAGAAGCCCGGTCCCGGTCGTTTCCGCCAGTTCATGCAATTCGATGCCGACACGGTCGGCTCGGCCAGCGTCGCAGCCGATGCGGAATTCTGCATGATGGCGGCTGATTGTCTGGAGCGGCTCGGGATCGGCCGTGGCGACTACGTGCTGAAGGTCAACAACCGCAAGGTCCTCGATGGCGTCATGGAGGCGATCGGCCTTGGCGGCGCGGCCGATGCCGGGCGTCGTCTCACGGTGTTGCGCGCCATCGACAAGCTCGACCGGCTCGGCCCCAAGGGCGTGGCGGCCTTGCTGGGCAGCGGCCGCAAGGACGACAGCGGCGACTTCACCAAGGGGGCCGGCCTCGACGCGGCGGAGATCGAGCGCGTGCTGGCCTTCACCGGGGCCGGGCAGGGGCAGACGGATGCCACCCTCGCGGCATTGCGCGCGGTGGTCGGCCGCTCGGAGCGCGGCCTCGAAGGCGTGGCGGAACTCGAGCAGATAGCCGCCTTGGTGGCGGCCGCCGGCTATGACGATGGACGCGTGCGCATCGATCCGTCCGTGGTGCGCGGCCTCGAATATTACACCGGCCCCGTCTTCGAGGCGGAACTCACCTTCGCGGTGCCGGGCGACGACGGCAAGCCGGTTCGGTTCGGCTCCGTGGGCGGCGGTGGCCGATATGACGGGCTCGTGGCTCGCTTCCGCGGCGAGGTGGTGCCGGCGACGGGATTTTCGATCGGCATCTCGCGTCTCCAGGCTGCCTTGAAGGCAGTCGGCAGCCCTATCGTGGCCCATGCGGCGCCTCCCGGCCCCGTGGTGGTGACGGTGCTGGATCGCGATCAGCTAGCGCGCTACCAGGCTCTGGTGACGATGTTGCGCCAGGCCGGCATCGCGGCGGAACTTTATCTCGGCGGCTCGGGCCTGAATGCGCAGCTGAAATATGCCGACAAGCGCGGCAGCCTGTGCGCCGTGCTGCAGGGCAGCAACGAACGCGACGCCGCGGACGGCGCCACTGTGGTGATCCGCGACCTGGTGCTTGGGGCCGAACTCGGCCGCGCCAGCAAGGACCGGTCCGACTATGTCGAACTGCGCCAGAAGGCACAGGCGACGGTGCCCGAGGCGCGCCTTGTCGAGGCCGTTCGAGAGGTTCTGGCGCGCCACGCAACGGCGTGAAGCGCCGGCGTTCACGGTGATGGATGAATTCGCTCGCAGCCGGCATCGACGATGCTAGAAGCGCGGGCAGGGTAGGGATGGCGGCGTCGTAGTGCCTCACGAGAGCGAAACCACCGGGATCGGCCGCCGCAACATGTCGGCCCTGATGTCCGTCCTGCAGCAAGCCCGTTATGCGTCGGTGACGCCCGACATCCTTCAGGAGGCGGCGCCCTTCCTCGATCTCGGTGGCGAAGAGATCCGCGCCAGCCTGTTCTTCACGACCGACCAGACGGGTCGGGAACTCTGCCTGCGGCCGGAGTTCACCATTCCGGTCTGCCGTGCCTATCTGACGTCCGCCGATGCAGGGACGCCGACGCGCTACAGCTGCGCGGGCCCGGTGTTCCGCATGCGGGCCGGCGAGCCGGCCGAAACGCTTCAGGTCGGGCTCGAAAGTTTTGGGCGCACCGATACGGCGGCAGCCGACGCCGAAGTGTTGGGCCTAGCCTCCGAAGCGGTCCGGGCCGCCGCCGGCGGCAGCCTGACCACCATCTTCGGGGATGCCGGCCTGCTGGCCTCCCTGCTCGACGCCCTGCGGTTGCCGGCCTTGTGGCAACGCCGACTGAAACGCGGCCTCGACAAGGGCGAGAGCGCCGCGACGGTTCTGGCTGCGGCGCCCACCACGGCCGCCGATCATTCCGGCGTGCTGGCCGCAATGGCCGGCACCGACGCGGCCGGCGCCCGCGCGCTCGTCGACGATCTCCTGTCGATCGCGGGGATCGCCAGCGTCGGTGGCCGTTCGGCGTCCGAGATCGCCGAGCGCTTCCTCAGCCAGGTCGCCCTGCGGGCGGCGCCACCATTCGGGCCGGAACAACGATCGATCCTCGACCGCTATCTCGCCATTGCGGGCGAGCCCGACGCAGCTGCCCTCGCTCTGCGGGCCCTGGCCGAAGAGGCTGGGCTCGACCTATCGGCGGCGCTCGACCTGTTCGAGGCGCGCATCAGCCTGATGGCGATCGAAGGCGTCGACCTCGCCACCACCCGGTTCTCGGGCGCCTTTGGTCGCAACCTCGATTATTACACGGGCTTCGTTTTCGAGGCTCGCTTGGCGGGGCTGCCTGGAGGGCCGGTGCTGGTCGGGGGCCGCTACGATCGTCTCGCCCAGGCGCTCGGCAGCACGGTGCCTGTCCCGGCCGTCGGCGCCGCGATCTGGGTCGACACCCTTCATCCCGGGCAGGGAACACCACGATGACGACGAGCCGTCCGCTTGTGCTGGCCGTTCCATCCAAGGGCCGCATGCAGGAGAACGCCGCCGGCTTCTTCGCGCGTGCGGGACTGACGCTGCAGCAGGGCCGTGGCGCCCGCGATTATCGCGGGACCCTGGCGGGCTTCGACGACGTCGAGGTCGCCTATCTGCCGGTGGCCGACATCGTCAGCCAGCTGGCCGAGGGCGCCGTGCATCTGGGCGTCGCGGGCGAGGACCTGTTGCGTGAGCAGGTGGCCGACGCCGGCGCACGCGTCGCCCTGCTGTCGAAGCTCGGCTTCGGCAACGCCAATGTGGTGGTGGCGGTGCCGCAAGCCTGGATCGACGTGCGCGGCACGGCCGATCTCGAGGATGTGGCGGCCGTGTTCCATGCCCGGCGTGGGCGCCGGATGCGCGTAGCCACCAAATACATCAATCTCACCCGCGCCTTCCTGTCGTCGCGGGGCGTCACGGATTACCGGATCGTGGAAAGCCTCGGCGCCACCGAAGGAGCACCCGCCTCCGGGACGGCCGAGTTCATCGTGGACATCACCACCACCGGGGCGACGTTGACCGCGAACGGCCTCAAGGTGCTGGACGATGGCGTGATGCTGCGGTCCGAGGCGAACCTGATGGCCTCGCTGACAGCGCCGTGGTCGGACGCCACCCTGGCGGCGGCCCGCATGATCCTGGCCCGCATCGCGGCCGAGGAAGCCGCCCGCCTGTCCCGCGAGGTCCGGGCCCAGTTCGAAGCAGGCGCGCCGGACCTCGGCCCCGAAGCCGCGGCCCGCTTTGCAGCCGAGCGGTTTCCCTCGGGAAGCCCCGATTTGCAGATCTTCCACTGCGCGGCCGGGCAGGTGGGCCCGTTGTCGGATTGGTTGGTGGAGCGCGGCGCCGGCAAGGTGATCGTGGCCCCCATGGATTACATCTTCGCGGCCGCCAATCCGCTCTTCGACAGCCTTGTGGGCCGCTTGCCCTCCGGCGGTCGCAGCGAGCCGGTGCCTTGATGTCGTCCCAAACCTGACGTTGTTCTGCATCACTCCGTCTGCTACCGCGATCAACGATCACCATGGGCCGGAGAACCATGCCGTTTTTGCCACGTCGCCCCCACGTCGCTCGCCGCCGCGGACTTTCGTTGCGCCTCATGCTGGTCGCCGGGCTCGCATTGCCGCTGTCGACGCCCGTGCTGGCCCAGGCAGGCCCCAAGCTGCTGCGCAAGCAGAAGGAAGAAGTCTACAAGCCCACAGGGGCGGCGGAACAACAGTTCCCCTTCGGCGCCACCTGGATCCTGTATGACATCGGGGGCCGGAGCCTGTCGGGCGACGCGCCGAGCTTCAGCCTCGACGACAAGCTGCGCGCCACCGGCTTCGGCGGCTGCAACACCTTCTCGATGGCGCTCTATCCGATCAAGGACCAGAAGCTTGCGGCCGGCTCGATCGCGATGACGCGCAAGAACTGCGGCAAGCCCGTCGACGACACCGAGCACGACATCCTGGTTGGGCTGCACTCGCTGCCGAAATGGCATCTCGAATCCAACGGCGACCTGACCGTGGTGGGGCAGGGGCCTGCGATGCGGTTCAAGCGCGGGCTATGAACCGGTTCCGGGCGTTGAGCGGGTTCTCGGCCTAAGCGGCACTGACCCCAGGGGCCCTAGGTTCTCGCCGCCCCTGCCCGGCGATCCACACGCCTTCGACCTGCAGCTTTGGCGACAGCAGCACCAGATCGCCGCAATATCCGGGCGCGATCCGGCCGCGATCGTGGTCGAGCCGCAGGAACATCGCCGGATAAAGGCTCGCCATGCGCAGCGCCTCGCCGAGCGGCACGTCGAACGCCGAGACCGCATGGCGGACCGCGGCATCCATCGTCAGGTCACAGCCCGCCAAAGTGCCGTCATCGAGCGTCAACCGCGAGCCCTTGCGCGTCACGCGACGGCCCGACAGGGTGAAGGTGTCGCCCGGCGCCCCGGCCGGAGGCATGGCATCGCTGATCAAGAACAGCCGGGCGGGGCCCTTCTTGGCCCGCAAGGCCACGCGTGCCGCCGCGGCATGCACATGGTGCCCGTCGGCGATCAGGCCGCACCACAGGGCGCCGTGGTCGAGCGCCGCGCCGACGAGGCCCGGCCCACGGTGGCCGAATTGGCTCATGGCGTTGAACAGGTGGGTGATGCCGCGCGCGCCCGCATCGGCGGCCGCGCTGGCAATCTCGTAACTGGCGTCGCTATGCCCGAGGCTGACGATGATGCCGGCGTCGGACAACCGCCGAATCTGTTTTGGCGTCGCATTCTCGGCCGCGACGGTCAGCAACACCGTGTCGAGACCAAGCTCCAGCAGACTGTCGACATCCGCATCGCTCATCGGTCGGATGAGGTCCGCCGCATGGGCGCCCTTGCGGGCCCGACACAAGAAGGGTCCCTCGAGGTGAATGCCGGCGATGCCGGGCCGCCGTTCGGCCAGCGCCTGGCGGATCGCCACAACGGCCCGCGCCCGCGGGGCGTCGGCGTCGGTGATGAAGGTCGGCAGCATGGCCGTGGCGCCGAAGCGGCGGTGCGTTTCGGCGATCGCCATGGCGCCCGCGAGATCGGGCGCCTCGTTGAACAACACGCCGCCGCCGCCATTCACCTGCGCGTCCACGAAGCCCGGCACCAGCAGAAGATCCGGGCCGAGATCCTCGACCGGCAGACCGGACGGCAGTTGGGCAGCCGGCACCACATCCTCGATGCGGCCCTGGCTTAGCAGCACGGCATGGTCGTCGAGGAACTGTTCGCCGGTGAACAGCCGGCCGACCCGCAGGGCGCTGTCGAGCATCACACCGTTTCCGTGACTTTGCGCAGCAGACTGGGCCGGTCCGGGTCGTGTCCGCGGGCCCGGGCGATCTGTTCGGCGAAACCGTAGAAGGCCAGCAGCATGGCCAGGGGGTCGAGGGCGGCATGGCCGGTCGCGACGCAGGGCAGGGCGCCGGTACCGTTCTGGCCGGCTCCGACCGCGAAGACATGGCCTTGCGCGGCGCGCAAACGCGCCACGGTCTCCACCATGCCGGGCTTGGCCGCGTCATCCTGCAGGAACGCCAGGACGGGAAAGCGCGGCTGCAGCAATTGAAGCGGGCCGTGCATCACCTCCGCCCCGGAAAAGGCTTCGGCGTGCAGCACCGCCGTTTCCTTGAACTTCAGCGCCGCCTCGGCGGCCACCGGCAGAGCCGGTCCGCGTCCCACCACATAGGCCGAAGTCGCCGCGGTGAAGACCGGCAGCGCCTCGCTCCACTCGCAAGCGAGCGTCCGGTGCAGGCTTTCGGGAAGCCGCATGATGGTGCGCCGCAGCTGGTCGTCGTCCTTCCATTCGGCCACCAGCGAGGCGAGCGCCACGGCCGAGCCGAGGCAGGTCTTCGTGGCGGCGACGCTCTGCTCCGGGCCCGCATGCAGCGGGATGGTGACGTCGGCGGCGCTCGCCAACGGCGACGCCGGCTGGTTGCAGACCGCGATCGAAAAGGCACCGGCCTCGCGGGCCGCCTGCTGCAGCGCCACGATGTCGGGGCTTTGGCCGGATTGCGACACGGAAATCACCAGGGCGTCGCGCAAGCGAAGCGGTGCTCGATACACCGAGGCCACCGATGGGCCGACCGAGGCCACCGGCACGCCCAGCAGGATCTCGACGAGATATTTGAAATAAGCGGCGGCGTTGTCGGAGGAGCCGCGCGCCGCCGTGACCACGACCCGCGGGTCGATCCCGCGCAGCTTTCGCCCGAGCGTCGCGAAGGTGCCGGACTCACGCTCGACGAGCCGCGCCACCGCGTCGGGTGTTTCCAGGATCTCGGCGCGCATGAATGTGTTCGGGGCGGCATCTGTCTGCATGGCGATCACACGAAATGCTTGGAGAGTTTCAGGCCCTGGCCCTGGTAGTTCGATAGGATGCCCTGCCCGTAGAGTTGATCGGGCCGCGCCAGCATGGGCTCGTATTCGAGGGTGCCGACACGCTGCCCATGCTCGAGCAAGAAGGGCACGTCGTGGCTGCGCACTTCGAGCACCACCTTGCTTCCAGACCCGCCCGCTTCGGGAAGCCCGAAACCGGGGTCGAGGAACCCGGCATAATGGACCCGCGCCTCCCCGACGGACGTGTCATAGGCCACCATCTCGGCGGCCTCGCTGGCCGACACCTGCACGTCCTCGAGCGAGGCCAGGATGTAGAATTCATCCGGCACGAGCACGAGGTCCCGCCGTCCCGGCACGCTGAACAGAGGCTCCCAGAATTCGTCGCGCGGGTAGGCCGCGACGCGAGCCAGATCGACCACGCCCGAAGCCCGACGGGCGCGGTAGCCGACGATCCCATCGGAGCTGTCCGGGTCGAGGTTGATGGTGACGTCGCTGGTCCGCTTGGCCTGCATGGCCCCGGTGTCGCGCTGCCGAAAGCGGATCTGGTTCAACGTGGCGCCGACCTCCGCGAGAACCGGGAACGAGCGGGGCACCACCTCGGCATAAAGTGGC
This sequence comes from Lichenihabitans sp. Uapishka_5, assembly GCF_033947565.1. NCBI lineage: Bacteria > Pseudomonadati > Pseudomonadota > Alphaproteobacteria > Hyphomicrobiales > Lichenihabitantaceae > Lichenihabitans > Lichenihabitans sp. Uapishka_5. Next base: position 122,554 of record NZ_JARPVX010000002.1, on the reverse strand, counting down.
CCCGCATAGCCGGACGGAATATCGTCGAAGGCCGAGCCGCGATCCGTGATGAGCCGCACGAAGATATCGAGGCGCCCGGAGGAGCTTTTCGGGTTGGCGCGGGCGCTCGTATCGGCGGGGAGCCGCAAGCTCTCCATGAGCGGAATGATGTGAACGCAATTGCGTTCGAGCACGTTCGGCCCCGACAGGTCGACCGCATGCGTGGCCAGATCGCCGAGGCGCTCGGCGACGGTGCGATGCGGCCCCGGCAGGAAGCTGGCCGGCACCCGATAGGCTCGGTCGCCCAGCCGAAGGTCCATGCTGGCCGGCTGAATCTGCCGATCGACGACCGGCATGCGCGCCGCCACCACGCCGTCGGCCAGCGCCTGCCTGATGCGTTGCGATGGCCAGATTCGAAAGGTCATGCGGCGGCGTCCCCAAGCGTCGCTGTCCCCCTTGGCGCCTTGGGCCCCTTCGGACATGAACCCTCCGTAGACCGCAGCGGCAAACCCGTCCAGCGTCCCGCGCCGCCATGCTGAATGCCGGACCGGCGCATGGCGGCCGAACCTCCTCGATCGGATCACATCTTCGTATGCGACAAGGGCTGACGCAACGGCGACACTGGCGATGTTTCCTGGCCTGTGTCATTTTTGAAGCACGGTCGAGCCATTGATTCGCACCCGGACGCCAGCAAGCGTGACGGGGCGAAGGACAGACGCCGAAGGCGCGACGACCGGCAAGGGAAGGAGACAAGCATGCGCGTGTCCGACATCCTGACATCCTGCGCCCACCATCATGTCGCGGCCGCCGCAGTGGCCTCGATCGGCGGTGATTTCGCCGCAAACGTGCGGCGCCGGGCCAACGGCGCCGGTGTGACGATCGGCGATTTCACCGCTGAACGCGTCCGCATGTTCTCCGGCCGTGCTAGCGAAGGAGACTGGCGCGTTGTCGCGGCCACCATGGAGGGCCAGGATCTGGCGCTTCTTTCGGGCCTGCAGGTGGTGATGACCCGTATGATGGCCGAGGACGGCCGCGCACCGGCTCCGGAGCACACTTGAGGTTGTAGGGCGCATGCCGCCATGGCATAGGCTCGGAGCCGATGGCCACGGCGGCGCACTGAAGAGATCCGGATCAGTCGGCTCGTGAGCGGGCGGCCTGCCATCACCAGCCGATGATGGATGCCCGATGGGTTTGCGCTTCTACGATACGCTTGGCCGCCAGAAGACCGATTTCGTGCCGCTGAACCCGGAACGGGTCCGGCTTTATGTGTGCGGGCCGACCGTTTACGACCGGGCCCATATCGGCAACGCGCGCCCGCTGATCGTCTTCGATGTGCTGTTCCGCCTCCTGCGCGAGCGTTTCGGCGCCGCTCACGTGACCTATGTGCGGAACATCACCGACGTCGACGACAAGATCATCACGCGCGCGGCCGAGCGCGGCATTGCCATCGAGACGCTGACCGAGACGACGACGGCCGAGTTCCTCGACGATGTGGCGGGCCTCGGCTGCCTGCCGCCGACCGTGGAACCCCGCGCCACGGCCCATATCGCCGAGATGATCGCCATCATCGAAAAGCTGATCGCCTCCGGTCATGCCTACCAGGCCGAGTCACACGTGTTGTTCGATGTTGCGGCGATGCCGACCTATGGGGCCTTGTCGCACCGCGACCTCACCGGAATGCAGGCCGGCGCTCGCGTCGAGGTCGCATCCTATAAGCGCGGCGACGCGGATTTCGTGCTGTGGAAGCCCGCCGCCGCGACCGAGCCCGGCTGGGACAGCCCCTGGGGCCGCGGTCGCCCCGGCTGGCATATCGAGTGCTCGGCCATGAGCTGGCGCTACCTGGGCGAAACGTTCGACATCCACGGCGGCGGCCTCGACCTCATCTTTCCCCATCATGAAAACGAGATCGCGCAATCCTGCTGCGCTTTCGGTCGTGATGCCATGGCCCAAACCTGGATGCACAACGGCTTCCTCCAGGTCGAGGGTGAGAAGATGTCGAAGTCGCTCGGCAATTTCGTCACCATCCGGGATCTTTTGACCGGGGATTCGTTCGGCGGTCGCGCTTGGCCCGGCGAGGTGCTGCGCCTCGCCATGTTGCGCACGCATTATCGCCAGCCGATCGACTGGACCGTCCGGGCCCTTGTCGAAGCCGAGCAAACGCTTGACCGCTGGTATGCCGCAATCGGCAATGAGGGCGCCGACGCCAGCCCCGGTAAAGACGTTGTGTCGGCCCTGGCCGACGACCTCAACACGCCGGCCGCCCTGGCGGCTTTGCACCAGCTGGTGTCGTCCGGGGCGCATGCGGAGGCCCGCGCGTCGGCGCGCCTGCTCGGCCTGTTGCAGGAAACGGGCTCGGCTTGGGCCGCGCGGAAGCAAGCGGGCGTCGATGCGGCCGCGATCGAAGCCCGCATCGCCGAGCGGCTGGCTGCGCGCCGCGCCAAGGACTGGGCCGCCTCCGACCGCATCCGGGATGAACTCGCGCGAGACGGCATCCTGCTGAAGGACAATAAGGACGGCACCACGGGCTGGAGCCTTTCCCGAGGACATGGCTGAATGACCCGACCGACCCAGATCGCCCTTCGGCCCATGCTGCCCGACGATGGCCCCATACTGGCCGCCATCTTCGCGGCCAGTATCGACGAATTGACCGGCGACGATTACGCGCCAGCCCAGCAGGCCGCATGGATCGGCACTGCCGACGATGAAGCGTCCTTCGCCAAGCGCCTCCAAGCGCAACTGACGATCCTCGCCACAGTGGCGGGCGAAGTCGCTGGTTTCGCCTCCCTGAAGGGGCAGGACGAACTCGACATGCTCTATGTGCAGCCCGATGCCGTGGGGCAGGGGGTAGCCTCCGCGCTTTGCGATGCCTTGGAGAAGATTGCCAAGGGTCGTGGGGCAGGCGGCTTGCGGGTGGCGGCGAGCGACACGGCGCAGGGCTTCTTCGCCAAACGCGGCTACCTGGCGCTGCACCGTGAAACCGTGCCGCTCGGCGACGAATGGCTCGGCCGCACGGCTATGCGCCTGACCCTGGCGGCCCCGGACACCGAGCACTGATGCGGGAACGCCTCACCCTTTTCGACACCACCTTGCGGGATGGGGCGCAAACCACCGGCGTCGACTTTTCGCTCGAAGACAAGCGACAGGTCGCGGCGCTGATCGACAGCCTCGGCATCGATTACATCGAAGGCGGCTACCCCGGCGCCAACGCCCGGGACACCGCGTTCTTCGCCGACCCGCCGCCGCTGCAGGCCCGTCTCGCAGCGTTCGGGATGACCAAACGGGCAGGGCGGTCGGCCGCCAACGACCCGGGCGTGGCCGCCCTGCTCTCGACGGGCGCCGAGGCGATCGTCTTCGTAGCCAAGGCCTGGGACTACCATGTGGACCTCGCACTCGGCATCAGCCTCGCCGAGAACCTCGAGGTGATCCGCGACTCGGTGGCGACCGCCCATGCGGCCGGGCGCGAGGTGATGCTCGACGCCGAACATTTCTTCGATGGCTATAAAAGCAATCCCGGTTTCGCCATGGACTGCCTCGAGGCGGCCCGGAGCGCCGGCGCACGATGGATGGTGTTGTGCGACACCAATGGCGGCACCTTGCCGGACGAGGTGTATGCGATCGTGTCGGCCGTTTGCGCGACCTTGCCGGGGGATCGGATCGGCATTCACGCCCATAACGACACGGGGCAGGCGGTGGCGAACTCGCTCGCGGCCGTGCGGGCCGGCGCGCGGCAGATTCAGGGAACCCTCAACGGCATCGGCGAACGCTGCGGCAATGCCGATCTGGTGAGCCTCATACCGACGCTGGCGCTGAAACCCGCCTATGCGGATCGGTTCCAGATCGGCGTCGGCGAGCGGCAGCTCGCATCCCTGACCAAGGTTTCGCATGCCTTCGACGAGCTACTGAACCGCGCCCCGGACCGGCACGCGCCTTACGTGGGCGCCAGCGCCTTTGCGACCAAGGCCGGCATCCACGCGTCCGCCGTGGTGAAAGATCCACGCACCTACGAACACGTGATGCCCGAATCAATCGGCAATGTTCGCAAGATCCTGGTGTCCGAACAGGCCGGGCGGTCGAACGTCCTGGCCGAGCTTGGCCGGCTTGGCATCGAGGTGCGCCGGGACGATCCGCGCGTCGTACGGCTGCTCGACGAATTGAAGGAGCGCGAGGCGCTCGGCTATGCCTATGAGGGTGCCGATGCGTCCTTCCTGCTTCTGGCCCGGCGCATCCTCGGCGAGGTGCCGCACTTCTTCGATGTCGAGCGCTTCAGCGTCAGCGTCGAGCGCCGCTACAACGCAGCCGGCGAACGGGTCACGGTGTCCGAAGCCATCGTCAAGCTGACGGTCGACGGCGAAACCCTGATCTCGGCCGCCGAAGGCAATGGCCCCGTCCATGCGCTCGACCTCGCGCTGCGCAAGGACCTCGGCCAATACCAGCGCCATATCGACGACCTGAAGCTGCTCGACTATCGCGTCCGCATCTTCCAGGGCGGCTCCGATGCCGTGACGCGGGTGTTGATCGACTACGGCGATGACGCAGGCCGACGCTGGTCCACCGTGGGCGTATCGGCCAACATCATCGATGCCTCGTTCCAGGCCATGGTGGATGCGATCACCCATAAACTCATGCTCTCCGCCTCCTGACCGGCAAGCTCAGGTTCCATAATATATCTTATGCGAATCTGGTTTGCTGCCGCGTTTGGCTGGATTTTCAGCATCGCCGAGGCTGAAGAAATTGCACGAGCTCCAGGGGGAACCCGCTAGGCACCGGTTCCACTTTGTGCCACAAATGGCGAGATCATTTCCGGACGTGCTCTTATGGGTCATTCCAGCGCGCTCGGTTGGGTCGAAGTGGGTCAAGCCAGCTGTTTTCGGCACGAACGCATTGTTGTGGCGAGTAGGACGGGCGAAGTATTTCGGTGAAGTCGAGCGGATAGCATGAGCAAAGGTAGAGACTTTCGGGGCCCCCGTAAGCGCGGCTTCGATGACGACGGTCCTGCTCCGTACGAGCCCCGCCCCTCCCGGCCTCCTCAGCGTGGCTTTGGCGGCGGCGGCTTTGGTGGCGGTCCCGACATGATGGCGTCTTCGCCTTCCTCCACTGCGGCGTCCGTCGATGCGGTCGTCAAGTGGTTCAAGTCCGACAAGGGCTTCGGTTTCGTCGAGCTGTCGAACGGCGCTGGCGATGCGTTCCTGCATATCGGTGCCCTGCAATCCGCTGGCTTCGAGACGGTGCCTCCGGGTGCGCGCCTCAAGGTTCAGGTCGGCAGCGGCGCCAAGGGTGCGCAGGTGACGCGCGTGCTTGAGGTCGACACCGCTGGTGCGGCCGAACGGGCTCCTCAGCGGACGACCGATGCGCCGCGTGGTCCGCGCAGCCGTCCCGATCCCGCTACGGCCATCCAGATCTCTGGCAAGGTCAAGTGGTTCGACGACACCAAGGGGTTCGGCTTCGTGTCGAGCAACGACGGTGGCAAGGATGTGTTCGTCCACATCTCGATCCTCGGCGCTGCCGGCCTGTCCCATCTGGCTGAAGGCCAGGCGGTACAGATGCGTGTGGTCGACACCCCGAAGGGTCGTGAAGCCCTCTCGATCGCCCTCGGTTGATCTTCGTGGGGGCCTTGTAGGCCCCCACTACACGGCCAAAGCCGGTATGCTACAGGATGTCCATGGAACGCTCCCGGGACATCACTGACCTCCTCTCTATCATGGCGGCTCTACGACATCCCGAGACCGGGTGCGCTTGGGACGTCCAGCAAAGCTTCGCTTCGATCGCACCCTACACGGTCGAGGAAGCCTATGAAGTCGTCGACGCGATCGGGCGCGGCGACCTCGAAGACCTTCAGGACGAACTCGGCGACCTCTTGCTGCAGGTCGTGTTCCACGCCCGGATTGCCGAAGAGCAGGGCGCTTTCGACTTTGGTCATGTGGTCGAGGCGATCACAGCCAAGATGATCCGCCGTCACCCGCATGTGTTCGGTGCGGTTCGTGAACTGTCGCCCGAACAGGTCAAAGGCCTATGGGCAAACATTAAAGAGGGTGAGAAGGCCGCCCGTCAGGCCCGACGCGGCCTGGAGCCCTCAAGACACCTCGATGAGGTGCCCCGCAACCACCCTGCCCTGACGCAAGCCCTTAAGCTTCAAAATCGGGCGGCCGCCGTCGGCTTCGACTGGCCCGATCTGGCGCCTGTGGCCGCCAAGGTGCGGGAGGAGATCGACGAGGTTGTGGACGCCGAAGCGACCGGAACCCGATCGGAGATCGAGGACGAGATCGGCGACCTGCTGTTTGCCGTCGTCAACTTGGCGCGCCACGTCGATGTCGACCCCGAGGCGGCCCTGCGCCGCGGCAACGACAAGTTCCGACGACGCTTCGGCCATATCGAAACGTCCTTGGCGGCCCAGGGTCGAAGCCTTGGCGAGGCTACGCTCGCCGAGATGGAAGACCTTTGGGGCGATGCGAAAGCTGGCGAGAAGGCTTAAGCTTCCGGCGCGGCCTCTGTGACATCGATCGGCCGCGCCAGCGGGAATCGATGCTTCAGCCGATCGACCCGCTGGTTGTGAACCCGCACCCTGACCTGGATCTGCGACTCTGCATCGACGCGGTCCAGCACTTCGCCATGCTCGTACACCCAGTGCAGGGCGGGGCCGTCTGCGGAATCGAGCGTCAGGTCGAAGGTGACCCTGTCGGTCGACAGATGCCGTTCGATGCGCTCGAGAAGCGCCTCGCACCCCTCCCCGCTCAGGCCCGACACCAGAACAGCCTGATCGATCGACTGATGCCCGGCCAGCACCGCCGCCTTGTCGGCACGTTGCTCCTCGTCGAGCAGATCGAGCTTGTTCCAGACCTCGATGACCCGTCCATGATCGGTCGGGTTGATGCCGAGCTCCTCCAGGATGCCGGCCACGTCGTCGCTCTGCGCCTTCGTATCGGGGTGCGAGATGTCGCGAACGTGCAGCACGATGTCGGCCGAGACCACCTCTTCCAGCGTTGCCCGAAAGGCGGAGATCAACGTGGTCGGCAGGTCGGAGATGAATCCCACCGTGTCCGACAAGGCCACCTTGCTCCGATGGGGAAGCTCAAGCAGGCGCACGGTCGGATCGAGCGTGGCGAACAGCATGTCGTCGGCCAACACGCTGGCCTGGGTGAGCCGGTTGAACAGCGTCGACTTTCCGGCATTGGTGTAGCCCACGAGCGCCACCACCGGGAACGGAACGTCGTCACGGCGTTTGCGGTTGATGGAGCGGGTGCGACGCACATGGTCGAGATCGCGCTCGATACGGCCGATGCGGTCCTGAATCAGCCGGCGATCCGTCTCGATCTGCGTTTCACCGGGACCACCCAGGAACCCGAAGCCGCCGCGCTGTCGTTCCAGATGGGTCCATGAGCGGACAAGGCGCGATTTCTGATATTCGAGGTGCGCAAGCTCGACTTGCAGCGCGCCCTCACGCGTCCGGGCGCGCCGGCCGAAGATTTCGAGGATGAGCCCCGTCCGGTCGATCAGCTTGCATCCGAAGGCCTGCTCGAGATTGCGCTGCTGCACGGGCGACAAGGCGCAATCCATGATCACCAAGGACACGTCCTGGGCCTTCACGTCCTGCGCCAGCTCTTCGACCTTGCCGGTGCCGAGGAAGGTGGCCGGCCGGATGTCGGACAACATCACCACCCTGCCCTCGACGACATCGAGTTCGATGGCACGCGCCAAGCCGACCGCTTCCTCGATCCGTGCCTTGGTGGATCGCTCGGACGACAACCGTCCCGCCTCGGCGCTTCGACGCCGCTCGTTCAGGTACGGTCCTATAACGAGCGCCCGCGTGGCCTCGGCCGCAGCGCGCTCCGCATCGAGGAAGTGGACGAGCCCGTGGTCGCTCACGCGTGTGACCGCTGACGGCTCATCAAGCCTTGTCGCCTTGCGTCACATCCTCGGCGGCCTCAAACATCTGAATGGGATGGCCGGGCATCACGGTCGAGATCGCGTGCTTGTAGACCAGCTGGGCATGGCCATCGCGACGCAGCAGCACGCAGAAATTGTCGAACCATGTCACCACGCCCTGCAGCTTGACGCCATTGACCAGGAAGATGGTGAGCGGGACTTTGTTCTTCCGAACGTGATTGAGGAAGGTGTCCTGAAGGTTCTGCGCGCGTTCAGCAGCCATGTTGTTCTTGTCCTTGAGGTCGCATCGAGAGGCTCGACCCTGTCACTTTATTGAAGCACCGGGGTTTTGAACACCCCCGTCCCGGGCCCCTCGCCTGCCGGTTCGACCGTAAGATCAATCGATTCCCAATGACTTCAACTTGCGATGCAACGCCGACCGCTCCATCCCGATGAACTCGGCCGTGCGTGAGATGTTGCCGCCGAAACGGCTGATCTGGGCCACCAGATATTCCCGCTCGAAGGCTTCCCGCGCATCGCGCAGCGGAAGGCTCATCAGGCGCTCGCCCCCTGCCCCATTCGGCGTCGAGGGCACAAGGGCTCCGACCTCGGACGGCAGCATATCGGCCGTCACCTCGGCCTCTGCGTCGCCGGTGGCAAGAATCATCAGCCGCTCGACATTATTGCGGAGCTGCCGGATGTTGCCCGGCCAGTCGTGCGACTGAAGCACCGCCATGGCGTCGGGCGCGATGCGCCGCTTGGTCAGGCCGCTGTTGACGGCGATCTGATCCATGAAGAACGTGATCAGTTCGCCGATGTCTTCGCGGCGCTCGGACAAGGACGGCACCCGGATCGGAACCACCGACAGACGGTGGAACAGGTCTTCGCGGAAGGTGCCGGCCGCGATCCCCTGGGCCAGGTCTCGGCTCGTCGATGACATGATGCGGACGTCGACATGCACGCGGGTGCTGCCGCCGACCCGCAGGAAGTTCTGGTCGACCAGGACGCGCAAGATTTTGCCCTGCGTTTCCTTCGGCATGTCGGCCACCTCGTCGATGTACAAGGAGCCGCCATGCGCCTCCTCAAGCGCACCGACTTTGCGGCTGTGGCCTTCCCCACCCTCGGTGCCGAAAAGCTCGACCTCCATCATCTCGGGCGTGATGTTGGCGGCATTGATGACAACGAAAGGCGAAGAGGCGCGCGCCGATGAGTCGTGGATCATCCGGGCCGCAAGTTCCTTGCCGGATCCCGGCGCGCCGGTGATCATCAGGCGGGAATTGGCCGGTGCGACACGCTCCACCGTCTGACGCAGCTGGTTCACGGCGCTCGACTTGCCGACGATGCGGTTCGGCGTATGCGAGCGGACTTTGAGGTTGGTGATCTCGCGCTTCAAGCGCGAGGTTTCGAGCGCCCGGTCAGCCACCAGCACCAGCCGGTCGGCCTTGAACGGCTTCTCGATGAAGTCATAGGCGCCAATCTTGATCGCCGACACCGCGGTTTCGATGTTGCCGTGCCCGGAGATCATCACCACCGGCAAGGTCGGATGCTGTTCCTTGATGATTTCGAGTAGCTGCAGCCCGTCGAGGCGCGATCCCTGCAGCCAGATGTCGAGGAACACCAGGTGCGGCCGCCGCGCGCCGATCATCGCCATCGCTTCGTCGGAACTCTTGGCCGTGCGCGTGCCGTGGCCTTCGTCCGACAGGATGCCGGCCACGAGTTCCCGGATGTCGGTCTCGTCGTCAATAATGAGGATGTCGGTCGCCATGTCAGGTCACGCCTTCTTCATCATCGGTTCGGCCGCTTCTGCGGCTGTCGGCTGGATCTTGCCCGGTCCGCGGGCGGGCCAGAACAATCGGACCCGGGCGCCGCCACCGGCAGGGCCGGTCCGATCGTTGTCCAACAGATCAAGGCCGCCGCCATGGTCCTCGAGGATCTTGGCCACGATCGGCAGGCCGAGGCCCGTCCCCTCCGCTCGCGTCGTCATATAGGGCTCGAGCAGCCGTTGTCGGTTCTCGGTCGGGAAACCCTTGCCGGTGTCGTCGACATCGATCGTCACCGTGCCATCCTCAAGCTTCAATGCCACGGTCACGATGGCCGGCCGGGACAGGGCCGGATCGGCGGCCGCGATCCCTTCCGTGGCATTCTTGACGATGTTGGTCAGCGCCTGGGTCAATAGTCTGCGATCGAACCGTGCCCGCACAGGCTCGTCCGGCACCTCGGCCTCAAAGCTCAGGTCGGGGTGGCCGACCCGCATCAGGAACAACACCTGTTGGACGCACTTGGTGAGGTCGTCCTCGTCCAGCGTCGCCTTCGGCATGCGTGCGAAGGACGAGAACTCATCGACCATGCGTTTGATGTCGTCGACCTGCCGGATGATCGTGTCGGTGCATTGGTCGAACACGTCGCGCCCTTCGGTGATGACGCGCCCGTAGCGCCGCTTCAAGCGCTCCGCCGACAACTGGATCGGCGTCAGGGGGTTCTTGATCTCATGCGCGATGCGGCGCGCCACATCGGCCCAGGCCGACGTGCGCTGCGCGGAAACGAGGTCGGTGATGTCGTCGAGCGTCACCACATAGCTCTGGTTCGAGCGGCCCGACGCTTCAGCCGTCACACGCACGTTAAAGTTCCGCTCACGGCCGCTGCGCACCAGCGTCACCTGCGCCTGGTACATGCGGTGTCGCGCAGCCTTGGCGTCCACGATCATCGGGGCAAGCTCCGGGAACTTGTCTGCGAAAGGCTGGCCGACCGCATCGTCCTCGGCCTCGTCGAGGGCCAGCAACTTGCGCGCGAATGGGTTCAGGACCGTGATGGCGTCGTCGGCCGAAACGCCGATCACCGCGGCTGGAACGCCGGACAGCACCGCCTCGGTGAACATACGGCGTTCGTCGAGCACGCGGCTCGCCTCGATGAGGCGGTTCTGATGATGACGAAGCTCGGAGGTCATGTTGTTGAAGGTTTCGCCGAGGTGGGCGAGATCGCCTTCGGCACGGCGGATGGGCACCTGGACGTAGAGGTTACCGGACGACACCTGATCGGTGGCGCGGATCAGTCGACGGATCGGTGCCGCGAGCGTGTTGGCGAAGGACAGGCCAAGCCAGATCGCCGACAACAACATGATTAGGGCCAGCAAGCCGAACATGCTGATGAAGGCGAATTGAATGGATCGCCTGTGCTGGTCGAAGGCGTCGTAAAGACCGATGATGTTCTGGGCCTGCTGGTCGAACTCGATCGCGAAGGGGTCGACCGGCCGACCGAGATAAAGATAGGTGTCGTCGAAGGACGGCAGCACCCGCAGGGCCACGAAGGTCTTGCCCTCATCGAGCACGAAGCAGACCGGCTCGTGCTTCTTGGCGTCGTCGAAATCGGTCGCGCTCGGCGGAACGATCTGGGCGGGGAGGCCGGTATCGACCTGCGCCGTGATGCTGCCGTCGCTCTTCATCATCACGGCCGTGGTGAAGCCGAGGAAATGCACCCGGGACGCGAAATAGTTTTGGAAGAAGCTCCGGTCGGTGACGCCCACTTTGGCGCGATCGAGATCAGAGGCCGTCAGGTCGGCTTCCCGCAGCAGCGAATGGCACTGCGTTTCCCGGTAAAGGCGCGCGGCATCGGCCGTGTGCGAGATGAAGCCGCGCACGTCCTGCATGAAGGCGGGGTAAAGCCCCCGCTCCAGCGTCACAGAACCGACCACGGCCATGATGATGGCCGGCACCGCCGCGATGATGGAGAACAACCCGATGATATAGAGGTGCAGCCGGGCCCCGGCGACGCGGGCGCGCCAGGACGCCACGATGCGGAGCGTCTCGACGCCGACCAGGATCAGCAGAACGACGACGATCAGCGCGTTTGCGGCAAACACGTCCAGCACCACCGCGTCCGTCGGGGCGATGGGCGTATAACCCGTGAAGACGGCAAACGACGCCAAAGCGAGGACCAGCGCCAACGCGACGATCACGGGCCCCATGCGCGGGGCGAACCGTCTCGCGCGGGGCGAGGCGGTCGTGTCGGTGGCTGACATCCAAGCTCCAGACACTGGCATCAAACGAAGGCGCACACCGTCGAGGAGCGTGCCCCGAAGCAGTAGCGTTGCATTTGGGTGTCAGTGTTGCCGGATTGCGACGATTTCAGGGCGCCTCCATCCCAGGCTGGCTGGCCAGATGAAGGCGACGGCTCAGCGCGGCGCCCGCATCAAGCGGATGTCGAGCTCCCGCACCTTCTTGCGCAGGGTGTTGCGGTTGAGACCGAGCAGCTCGGCTGCCTTGATCTGGTTGCCGCGCGTCGCCGCCAGGGCGGCGGACACCAGCGGCACCTCGAGCTCGCGCAGCACGCGATGGTAGAGGCCGGGCGGGGGCAGGTTGTCGCCATGCTGCTTGAAGAGGTCCGCCAGATGACGCTCGACCGAGCCCATCAGCCCCCCCTCGTCGGACACGGCCGAGGTTCTGCCGGCCATGACCGGCGGGCCGGCGTCGGCCGCGAGCCCGGATGGCGGCACGTCCATGCCGAGTTCCGCTTCCACCAGCTGCGACGTGATGACGTCGTGCGGATAAAGCGCCGTCAGCCGGCGCGTCAGATTCTCGAGCTCTCTGATATTGCCGGGCCAGCGGTATTTCTTCAGCCGGTCATAGGCGGCCGAATCCATGTGCTTCAGCGGCAGGCCCTCGCTGACGGCCTGCTGGAAGAAGTGGCGCGTCAGGTCGGGGATGTCTTCGGTGCGCTCGCGGAGCGGCGGCAGCCGGAGCGGCACCACGTTGAGGCGGAAGAACAGGTCTTCGCGGAACAAGCCCTGCTGGATCGAGATACGCAAGTCCTTGTTGGTGGCCGCCACGATGCGCACGTTGGTCTTGATCGGCGTGCGACCGCCGACGGTGGTGTATTCGGCCTGCTGCAACACCCGCAGCAGGCGGGTCTGCGCTTCCATCGGCATATCGCCGATCTCGTCGAGGAACAGGGTTCCGCCTTCCGCCTGTTCGAAGCGGCCCGCCGAGCGCGTGTTGGCGCCCGTAAAAGCCCCCTTCTCATGGCCGAACAGCTCGCTTTCGATGAGGTCGCGCGGGATCGCCGCCATATTGATGGCCACGAAGGGGCCGTTCTTGCGCTTCCCGTAATCGTGCAGCGCGCGCGCCACCAGCTCCTTGCCGGTGCCCGACTCGCCGGTGATCATCACGGTCAGGTCGGTGCGCATCAGCCGGGCGAGCGAGCGGTAGATCTCCTGCATGGCGGGCGAGCGGCCGACGAGCGGCATGCCCTCGAGCTCAGGGTCCTTGACGTCGGGCACACGCTGCCGCGGTTCGCTCAAGGCGCGGCCGACGATGGCCACCAGCTCCTTCAGGTCGAACGGTTTCGGCAGGTAGTCATAGGCGCCCCGCTCGGACGCCTTGATGGCGGTCATAAAGGTGTTCTGGGCGCTCATCACCACGATGGGCAGGTCCGGCCGCAGCTTCTTGATGCGTGGCAGCAGATCGAAGGCGTTCTCATCGGGCATCACCACGTCTGTGATCACCAGATCGCCGTCGCCCGCCTGCACCCAGCGCCACAACGAGGCCGCCGTGGCGGTGGTCCGGACGTCGTAGCCGGCCCGCGACAAGGCCTGGCTCACCACCGTGCGGATCGCCGTATCGTCATCGGCGACGAGGATGTGGCCGTTCATCATTCAAAGACCTTTCTGGACCTCGGGGCGGTCGAGCTTCGCGTCGGCGTCGCTCCGCCCATCACGCGCCGCATACATCGGCATCAGGATGCGAAACGTGGTCCGGTGCGGATGCGATTCGCATTCGATGATGCCGCCGTGGTCGCCGATGATCTTGGCCACCAGTGCAAGTCCAAGGCCAGTTCCCGAAGCCTTGGTGGTCACGAAGGCATCGAACAGGTGCCCGCGGATGTCCTCCGGCACGCCGCGGCCGTTGTCCCGCACGCAGAACTCGAGCGGCAGGCTGACCGGCGTGCGCGACCCCGGCGTGCGAAGTCGCACCCCAGGCCGGAAGGCCGTCGACAGTTCGATCTCGCCATCCACCGTATCGGGCCCGAGCGCCTCCGCGGCATTCTTGACGAGGTTGAGGAACACCTGGACGAGCTGGTCGCGATTGCCATGGATATGCGGCAGCGAAGGGTCGTAACGCTCCTCGAACCGCACGTGGCGGGCGAACCCCGCCTGCGCGACGCGTTTCACATGATCCAGCACCGCATGGATGTTGACGCTTTCGCGCTCGATGGGGCGGTGATCCGTAAAGGCTTCCATGCGATCGACGAGCTTCACGATGCGGTCGGTCTCGTCGCAGATCAGCCGTGTCAGGTTGCGGTCCTCGTCCCCGACCGCGGTTTCGAGCAATTGCGCCGCCCCCCGGATGCCGGAGAGCGGGTTCTTGATCTCATGGGCCAGCATGGCGGCCAGCGCAGAAACTGAGCGGGCCGCCCCTCTGTGCGTCAATTGCCTGTCCATTTTTTCAGCAATTGTCCGTTCCTGCAGCACGATCACCACGGCGTCGGTGTCGTCGCCCATCGGCGCCACATGGATGTCGACCGTCCGGTCCGGCCCGAGCCGGGGCGTACCGAGGTCGACTCGATATTCCTTCATGGCCGAATTGCGCAGCTTGACCTGCTCGACGAGGTCCAGCAGCGGCGATCCGAACGGCACCAGGTCGGCCAGCTTGTGGCGGGCGAGGTGCGGCTGGCTCATGTCGAAGAAGGCTTCGGCCGCCGCATTGGCGTCGATCACGGTTCCCCCGGCATCTACGCCGATCACCGCATGCGGCAGGGCGTTGAGCACGCTGGCAGCGTGACGGGTCAGGCTCTTGGGGGCTGGCGGCATCGGCATCTCGGGCGGCTTAGGCGACATCGGCACAGGCGGGCACGTCTTTGAGGGCGAACAGGCGATCGAGGGTGGACAAGACATCCGAGGGCGACGCCGCGGTGACGAGACGCTGACGCCACGCATCCCGCGCAGCGGGATCGCGCACGGCATGCTGGGCGTAGCCCGCGAGGTGCTTGCGGGCATGGCGCAGTCCCTTCTCGACCCCGAAGGCGCTCAACAGCCATTCGTAATGGCTCCGGGCCGCCTGCGCCTTTGCGTCCGGCTCGACCGGGGCCCGCTCGGCCCCTGTGGCGAGCCCGTGCGCCACCTCGCCCACGAGCCAGGGCTGGCCGACGGCGGCCCGGCCGATCATCACGGCGGCGGCGCCCGACACGGCCAGCATGCGCCGGGCGTCATCCACGCCCGTGCAATCCCCATTGACCACAACCGGGATCGTCACCGTCTCGACGACCGGGCGAACCGCGCCCCAGTCGGCAACACCCTTGTAGAACTGGCAGCGGGTGCGGCCGTGCACCGTCACCATAGCGACGCCCTCGGCCTCGGCCCGGCGCGCCAGCTCCGCGGCGTTGCGGCTGCCGTCATCCCAGCCGAGCCGCATCTTGACCGTCACGGGGATCGACACAGCGGCCACCGTGGCGCGGATCAGCGCGACCGCCTGGACGAGGTCGCGCATCAAGGCCGAGCCGGCCTCGCCGCCCGTCACCCGCTTGGCCGGGCATCCCATATTGATGTCGACCCAATGGGCTCCGCCGGCTTCCGCGAGCCGCGCCGCCTCCGCGAGGTCAGCAGGCCTGCAGCCGGCGATCTGCACGGCATGCGGCTGCATGCCCTGCCCTTCAGCCCGCAGCCTGTGTTCCCGGTCGCCACGGGCGAGCTCGGAGGCCGCCACCATTTCACTGACCGTGAAGGCGGCGCCGAACGCCTGGGCGACACGCCGCATGCCGAGGTCCGTGACGCCTGCCATGGGTGCCAGGACGGCTCGCCCCACGATCGGCACCGGGCCGACGAACCAGGCAGGTGTTCCGGTCGACGTCGAGGAAGGCGGGCTTTGCAGACAGGGTTCAGGCCGCACCGATACTCCATGCCTCACGCAAGTGTCCCCACTTTCCTGCCCGCTAAACAGGCAGATCCAGGACTGACTAGAGAATAGTCAAGTGCTGCACCACAGCAAGCGAAAGCCACACAATTTGGAATGATTCGAGCCGGTGTTTGACGCCATTGCTAAAACAAGACACAAGCCCGCAGTCCATCGAGCGGGCGGAATGGCCGGATCTCCTCATATTCTTGTTGTTGCCGCGGGTCGGGGTTCACGGGCCGGCGAAGGCCTGCCGAAGCAATATCGGTTCGTCGGTGGGGAGCCCCTGCTGACGCGGACCTTGCGCGCCATGCTGGCCGATCCGGGCATCGAAAGCGTCACGCCGGTGATCCATCCGGACGACGAGGAGCTGTATCGTCATTCGGCCGCGATTCTGAACGGAACTGGCGGCACGCGTCTCAGCGCGCCCGCTTTTGGCGGCGCAACGCGGCAGCAGAGTGTGCACGCCGGCCTCGAAGCCCTGGCCGAGCGCAACGGCGTGCTGCCGGACATCGTGCTGATCCACGATGGTGCCCGCCCTTTTTCGTCGCCGAGCCTGATCCGACGCGCCGTCGACAGCGCCCGCCAGCACGGCGCCGCCGTGCCGGGCTGCCTCGTGACCGACACCATCAAGCAGGTGACGGGTGCCGGAGCCATCGTGGGCACGCCCGACCGCAACGCCCTGCGGGCCGTGCAGACCCCTCAGGCTTTCGCGTTCGACCTGATCCTCAAGGCCCATCGCAAAGCCAGCCACGCCGCTCGGCACGACCTGACGGACGATGCCGCCGTGGCCGAATATGCCGGCCACCAGGTGTTTGTTTTCGAGGGTGAACAGGAGAACACGAAAATTACCACCGCCGACGATTTTTCCCGCGCCGAAACGCGCCTGCTCACCTCCCTGCCGGACATCCGCATGGGCCAGGGCTACGATGTGCACGCCTTCGTCGACGGCGATCACGTGTGGCTCGGCGGCTTGAAGATCCCGCACGACAAGACGCTGTCGGGCCATTCGGACGCCGATGTCGTGTTGCACGCCATCACGGACGCCATCCTGGGTGCGATCGGCGACGGCGACATCGGCGCCCATTTCCCGCCCAGCCAGGCGCAATGGAAAGGCGCGGCCTCGGACATCTTCCTGAAGGACGCCATGGCCCGGGTGGCATCGCGCGGGGGCGTGGTGGCCCACATCGACGCTACGGTGGTGTGCGAGCGGCCGAAGATCGGCCCGCATCGCGATGCCATGCGGGAGCGCATTGCGGCCATCACCGGCTTGGCGATCGACCGGGTGGCCGTCAAGGCCACGACCTCGGAGCGCCTCGGCTTCACGGGCCGCGAGGAAGGCATCGCGGCCCTGGCGGTCGCCACCGTCCGACTGCCGATCTGACGCATGTTCGATGACACGCTGCTGGCGAGGGCGACCGCGCTGGTGGCGCTCTGCGTGAAGCGGAGCATCGCGCTGACCACGGCCGAATCCTGCACAGGCGGCCTGCTGGCCGCCTTGTTGACCGAGGTCGCGGGATCGTCTGCGGTCTTCGGCTACGGCTTCGTCACTTATGCGAATGCGGCGAAGTGCACCATGCTGGACGTTCCAACCGAGACGCTCGACCGCCACGGGGCCGTGTCGTCCCAAACCGCGGAAGCCATGGCGCAGGGTGCCCTGCACCGGTCCGGGGCCACTCTCGCGGTTGCGATTACCGGCATTGCCGGGCCTGGTGGCGGCTCGGCCGCGAAGCCGGTCGGCCTCGTGCATTTCGGGCTGGCGCGCTCAGGCAAGGCTTGCAGGCTGGTGGAGCGCCACTTCGGCGACCTCGGCCGTGCGACCGTGCGGCGCCGAGCCCTCGATCAGGCCCTGACGCTGCTCGAGGACGGCGCCTCGCTCTAGGTGGTTCCTCCAGCCGGAACGGCCGGGTGCGCGCGGGCCGATCCCGCGCCCGGGCGTCCATAGATCTGATCGGCGCGGCGCTCGAAGGCTTCGGAAAAGCGGCGGAACGCTTGGTCGAACATCGATCCCATCAGCATGCTCAGCATGCGGCTTCTGAACTCATAGGTGATGAAGAAGCCGACCAGACAGCCGGTATCGTCGGGCCGCTGCGGATCTGGCTCGAAGGTCCAGCGATTCTCCAGCGACCGGAACGGCCCATCCACATATTCGACATGGATCGTCATAGCCGGCCGATCGAGCGTCACCCGACTGGTGAAGGTTTCCCGCACCGCCTTGAAACCCACCTGCATGGTGGCGAGAATGATGCCGCTGCCGACCTCATCCACCTGCCGCTGCCGGACCGTCATCCCCTGACACAACGGCAGGAACTGCGGATAGGTCTCCACATCGGCCACGAGGTCGAACATGTTCTCGCGGGAATGGCGGACGCGCCGCGATGTACGGAAGCTCGGCATTCACAACTCATGTCGGGGACAGGCCGCCAAAGCGGCCTCACGCCCCCAGGGCTCGACAGGTCTCGAATGCACCATCTAAGGGGCCGACCCGGTGCTTTCCACCAGAATCGGCGGGGGGCATGAGGTCGCACGGACGTCAGGGTTCGTTAACCATGCGGCGCTAAACATGGGGTCCGACATCCCATCGCTTCGGCTCAGGCCGGCCCTGCCCCGGTTGGAACATGCTGCGTCCTCTTCTCATCAGCTGTGTCACCGCGGCTCTCGTCCTGGGTGGCTGCGCCCGGCAGAACTTCCGCAACGACCTGTTCCAGGCCACGTTGACGACGCCCTACACGCTCGGCAGCGGCGACCGCGTGCGGGTCCTGGTCTTCGGCCAGGACGCCTTGTCGAACACCTATTCGGTGAGCGGGGCCGGCAGCATCTCGATGCCGTTGGTGGCCGACGTCCCGGTCTACGGCTTGACGACCGCCCAGGCCGAGCGCGCCATCGAGGCGCGGCTGCGGGGCGGCTACCTGCGCGATCCGCATGTTTCGGTCGAGGTCGACGCCTACCGGCCCTTCTTCGTGCTCGGCGAAGTCACGGCGGCCGGGCAGTACCCCTTCATCAACGGCATGACGATCCGCAAGGCCATCGCGGTTTCGGGCGGGTTCACGCCGCGCGGTTATCAGAAGCTGGCCGAGATCACCCGGGTCATCGATGGCGTCCCGGTCCTGGGTCGCTTCCCGCTCGATACGCCCATCCGTCCCGGCGATACCGTGACGGTTGAGGAACGCTTCTTTTAAGGTTCTCCGCCATCCTTCGCACGGGGCCGCGACGGGATGGTGGGAGATGATCGGGCAACCACATCAGGACAACGGCCCGATCAGCATCATTCACGTGCTGCGGGCGCCGCTCGGCGGCCTGTTCCGGCACGTGGTCGACCTGGCGCGTGGCCAGATCGACCGGGGTCATGCGGTCGGCCTCGTTTGCGACAGCCGTCCCCAGGACGCCCGCATCGAGGCGAGCCTCGCCTTTCTCGCGCGACAGCTCTCCCTCGGCCTCAGCCGCGTCCGCATTGACAGGAACCCGCACCCGAGCGACGCAACTGCGCTGCTGCACGTCGCCGCCCGCCTGCAGGCCACTAAACCGCAGGTGGTGCATGGGCATGGGTCGAAGGGCGGCGCCCTGGCCCGATTGAGCGGATTCGTGCCGGGTCTGCCGACGGCCGTCCGGGCCTATACGCCACATGGCGGCAGCCTCAATTATCAGCCGGGCTCCCACAAGCACCGCGCCTATATGGCGGCCGAGCGCCTGCTGCGGCGGCGCACCGAGTTGATGATCTTCGAAAGCGGCTTCGTGGCGTCGCGCTATGGCCAAGCGGTCGGGCGCCCTCCGCGTCTCAACAGGGTGATCCACAACGGCATCGCGCCAAGCGAATTCGAGAGCGTGCCCCCGGGCCCGCAGGCGGCCGATCTCGTCTATATCGGCGAGCTACGCTCGGCCAAAGGCATCGACACGCTGATCGGCGCCCTCGCCCGCGTCCGTGACCTCGTGGGTACGGCACCGACGCTCGCCCTGGTCGGATCGGGTCCGGACGGCGCGCTGCTGGACGCTCAGGCACGGGCGCTAAACCTTGCGGATCGGGTCACGTTTCACGGCGCCATGCCGGTGCGCGACGGTTTTGCGCTTGGCCGCATCATGGTGGTGCCGTCCCGGGCCGAATCGCTGCCCTACGTGGTGTTGGAAGCGGCTGCGGCGCGAAAACCGCTCGTGGCCACCAACGTCGGCGGCATCCCGGAGATTTTCGGACCCCTGCGGCGGCGTCTCGTGGCGCCCGACAGCGTCGACGACATGGCCGCAGCGATCGAGGCGGCGATGTCGGAGGATGAGGTCGTACAACGGCGTCACACGGAGGAGCTTGCTCAGTTCGTGCAGGGCCGCTTCTCGCTCGATCGCATGATCGACGAGGTGCTTGGCGCCTATCGGGAAGCCCTCGCGGCGCCAGTGTGGCAGCCCGTGATGGGCGCGCCGCCCCACCCGTTGGTTCTTTCCTCATGAGCGCCCGCGCCGCAAGGTTCCCATGAAGGCCCAGTCATCATCCCCCGCCGCCTTCCGCGCTGAAGACTTCGTGCGGCTTGGTCCCTCCCTGGCGCAGGAAACCGGCGATCCCCGGTCGGAACCGAACGCTGCCCTGAGCAAACTGCTGCAGGCGGCCGGTGACCTCGATCGCCGGCCGCCCTTGTCCCCCGTTGTGGTAGGCGGCGGGGTGCGGCTGCTCGAAGCCGTGATCCTGGCCATGCTGGCCGGCGGCCTCTGGCTCGGGCACGGCTCCGAGGATCGCGTCGCGACAGCCCTCGCTCTCACCGGGGTTGCGACAACGACGACGATCGCCTGGGGGGCGATGCGGTTGCATGCCCTGCAGGTGTTGCGCGCCCCGAAGGCAGCGTTCCGACGCATGATGCCGTCGCTCGTGGGCATCGCGGGTTGCGGCGCGGCCTTGGCCTGGTGGCTCGGCACCGCTGGGGCCCCGCGCGTGGTTCTCCTTTGGGGCGTCGTCGCCCTTGTGGCCGTGCTGTGCGAACGGCTGGCGGTCGCCGCAGGCGTGGCCGGCCTGACCCGACAAGGCCGCTTCGAGCGGCGCGCCGCCGTGGTGGGGGGTGGCCCGCCGGGCGCCGATCTGTTGGAGATCCTGGCGCTGCAGTCCGACCCCGACCTGCGGGTGCTCGGCGTCTTCGACGACCGCAACGATGCGCGCTCGCCCATGATCCTGGCCGGCTATCCCAAGCTCGGCAGCGTGGCGGACCTTGTCACCTTTGCGCGCCGCACCCGCATCGACGTGATTATCTTCACGCTGCCGATCACGGCCGAGGATCGGCTGCTACAGATGCTGAAGAAGCTGTGGGTGCTGCCCACCGACATCCGCCTCGCCGCCCACCGCAGCGGGCTGCGGTTTCGGCCGAAATCCTACTCCTATGTCGGCGGCGTGCCGGTGCTCGACATGTTCGACAAGCCGATCGCCGACTGGGACGTCATCGTGAAGGCGATCTTCGATCGCATCGTCGGCGCCCTCGCGCTCGTGGCGCTATCCCCGGTGCTGCTGCTGACGGCGTTGGCCATCAAGCTCGACTCGCGCGGTCCGGTCTTCTTCAAGCAGCTGCGCCACGGCTTTAACAACGAGCCGGTCGAGGTCTACAAGTTCCGCTCGCTGTTCGCCGACCAGACCGACTTTGCGGCCGCCAAACAGGTGACCCGTAACGACCCCCGGGTGACCCGCGTCGGACGCTTCATCCGCAAGACGTCGCTCGACGAGCTGCCGCAACTCTTGAATGTCGTGCTGAAGGGCAACCTGTCGCTCGTCGGGCCACGGCCCCACGCGCTGCAGGCCCATCTGGCCAACAAGGCCTATGCCGATGTGGTGGATGGCTATTTCGCGCGCCACAAGGTGAAGCCCGGCATCACCGGATGGGCGCAGGTCAACGGCTGGCGGGGCGAAACCGATACGCCGGTGAAGATCCAGAAGCGTGTCGAGCACGACCTCGCCTATATCGAGAACTGGTCGATCTTCTTCGACATGTACATCCTGGCCATCACCCCTTGGGCGCTGACGAGAACCGAGAATGCCTTTTGAGGGCCGTGCCGGCGCGCCGGTGCTGAGCGGCCCGGCCCTGCGCCTCGACTACCGCAAGCTCGTCGACGGCAGCGTCGCCGTGACGGTGTTCTGCGGTGCCATCGCGCTCGTGGAACCCTCGCCGTATGATTTCGCCTCGATCGTGGCGATCGCTCTCTGGGCCCTGGGCGGCTTCCGGGTCGGTGGCACGGCGCTGCTCTTCATCGGCTTGATCGGCGTCTACAATTTCGGCGGCTTCGTTTCACTCATCCCTCACCTCGACGAGCCGCTACCGACGCTGTTCATGCTGCAGTCGCTCTACCTAGCCATCACGGCCGTGTTCTTCGTGCTGTATTTTTCCGAAGATACTGTGCAGCGCACTGATCAGTGCCTGCAGGCCTTCACGCTTGGCACACTGCTGGCAGCGGTTTGTGGCATCCTCGGCTATTTCAATGTCGCCGGTACGGGAAGCCTGTTCTCCCTTTACGGCCGCGCTTCCGGCACCTTCAAGGATCCAAACGTGCTCGGGTCCTACCTCATTCTGGGGGCGCTCACCCTCATGCAGCGCCTGCTGCTCGGGCGCACAAGGCGGCCAATCGTGACCACGCTGGGCTATCTGGTGGTAGTGGCGGGTGTCTTCCTGTCGTTTTCACGCGGCTCCTGGCTCGCCTTCGCGATCGCCACGGCCCTCACCACCGCGCTGACCTATGCGACCGCACCGACCTTGCGAGCCCGCCGCCACATCCTCACCTATGTGGGCCTCGCCGCGGCGCTGGCCGTACTGGTGATTGTCGGATTGCTAGCCGACAGCCACATCCGCAGCTTCTTTCTTGAACGGGCTGCCGTGACGCAGGATTACGACGTCGGCGAAACCGGCCGCTTCGGCAACCAGCTCCGCTCGCTCGACATGTTGCTTGACCGGGTGAACGGCTTCGGACCGCTGCGATTCCGGCTCACCTTCGGCCTCGACCCGCATAATTCCTACATCAACGCCTTTGCGTCCTACGGCTGGCTCGGCGCGACGGCCTTCTTCCTGCTGGTAGGTCTCACGGTATTCATCGGGTTCCGCGTGGCGATCGTGCCGTCACCCTACCGTCGCGTGGCGCAGGTGTTCTGGCCGGCCCTGCTGGTGTTCCTGCTGCAGGGCTTCCAGATCGACATCGACCATTGGCGCCACGTCTACCTGATGCTTGCCGTCGTTTGGGCGCTCGAGGGCGCGCGCCTGCGGGGCGCCGCGGCCTCGCGCCCGCCTCAGGCGGCGCGTGTCGCGTCCGCTTCCTTCCCAACTGCCGAACGCCCCGTGGCGGTTCGGTAGACGGCAACGATCTCGGCGACGTGCCGGTCGATGCTGGGCGGCTCCCTCCAGAAATCCCGGTAGGACGCCTGGGACATGCGGGCCACGGTGCCGTCGTGACGCAGCTGCGCCATCGCGGCCGCGAGATCGCCCGCGTCGCCGCATTTGAACCAGAGCCCCGTCGTGCCGTTCTCGACCGAATCGCGGCCCGCGCAACCGTCCGACACGATCACTGGCGTGCCGAGCCCCTTGGCTTCGAGCACGGTGAGCGGCTGGCCCTCGTACCACAGCGACGGGAACACCAGCGCCCGGGCGCCCCGCATGGCGGCCGCAACACCGTCCTGGCCCTGCCACCCCCGGAACTCCGCCTCGGGGTAGCGGGCCGCCAGCTCGTCGCGCACCGGTCCGTCGCCGACGAAGACCGGCCGGATGCCGAGCCGACGCGCCGCCTCGGCGAACACGAAGGCGCCCTTTTCGGGTGACAAGCGCCCGACGAAGGTGAAGTCACCGGAAGCCGGGTCGGGCTTCGGGCCGAGGTCTGCCACGGCGATCGGGTTCGACACCCGATGGACGCGGGCTTGGGTCGGCAGGCGGTCGCCAACGACACGCCCTTGGAATTCGGAAATCAGAACATAATCGCCGAAGGCGCCCGGCAGATCCGCGACCTGCTCCATCACGGTCTGCCGCACGTTGCGCCACAGCTTGCGCGAGTAGCCGCGCGAATCGCAGTTGGTCGACCAGCAGGCGGCCGAGAGCGGTTCGAGCCGGCAGGGTTCGGCCTTCCGGTAGTCATAAAAGCCGCCGTTCGGGCACAGCAGGAAGAACTCGTGCATCGTGTAGACGGCAGGAAGCCCGGAGGCCTGGATCGGTCGGGCGATCGAGGCCGACAAGGCCTTGGCCCAGCCATGCACGTGCACCACGGTGCGCTCGCGCGGCAGACGGCCCAGCAGGGCACCGAGCGCCGCGGCGGCGTCCGTATTCCAGATCCCCTGCCACGCGGCTGCCAGCGGCGACGGATTGGTGACGAGGTCGCTTTGATCGAGGCACACGACTTCGATGCCCTGTTCGGCGAGACAAGGGTCGATCGGGCCGGCCGCCGCGAACACGATGGGACGATGACCATGCGCCTTCAGCCCGAGCGCGCTGTCGAAAGCCACCCGAGATTGGCCGCCGCTGACATAAGCGTGATCGAGCACGATGACCACCGTGAAGGCCTCGTCTGCCGCATGGCTCATGGTGATGTGTTCCCCGCCGGACCGAAGCCACGATCCTAGGTCGGTCCGCGTAAGGAGCGGCTTAATTGGTTCGTTCGGGGATGCCTTGCCGGTCCTTATCGTGAATGAACAATTTTAGAGGGCGATCCTGAAACTCCTGGCGAAACGCCCCGTAAATCCCAAGTCTCTCGGGGTTGAGAGAAGAATTGAGGGAGTTTCAGATGTACGGTTCCAAGACCAACAAGGTCGTCGGTGGCCTTCTGCTTGCGCTCGCATTGTCGACCGCGCCTGTTTACGCGGCCGTGAAGATGGTCGGCGGCGCTCCGATGTATCCGAGCAAGACCATCGTGGAGAACGCCGTCAACTCGAAAGACCACACCACGCTGGTTGCAGCCGTCAAGGCGGCCGGTCTTGTCGATACACTGCAGGGCGCTGGCCCCTTCACGGTGTTCGCGCCCACCAATGAAGCCTTCGCCAAGCTGCCGGCCGGCACCGTCGACACGCTGCTGAAGCCCGAGAACAAGGACAAGCTGACCGCCGTCCTGACCTACCATGTGGTTCCCGGCAAGCTGACGGCCGCCGACCTCGCCAAGATGGCGAAGGAAGCCGGTGGTCAGGCGCAGATCAAGACCGTCGAAGGTGAGCCGCTCACCGTAAGCCTGAAGGGCAAGACGATCGACATCACCGACGCCAAGGGCGATGTTGCGCGCGTGACGATCCCCAACGTGATGCAATCGAACGGCGTTATCCATGTCATCAACACGGTGCTGCTGCCGGCCAGCTAAGCTTACACCCGTGCCGGTTCCGCCTCATGGTTGATGCGCGGAGCCGGTGGGATGGCGCCCTGGTTGGGGTCGCCGGCCTGATGGGGGCGACGGGCGTGGCGCTCGGCGCCGCCAGCGCCCACCTCGGCGGCGGCGATTTCGCCCGATTGGCGGCGGTCTTCCTGTTGATCCACGCCGCTGCGGTGCCGGGTATCTTGGCGGTGCCGCTCGGATCGCTGAAGTTACGACGCACCGCCGCAGCCCTGCTTTGTCTTGGGGCGGTTCTGTTCTGCGGTGATCTCGCAATGTTGGGCTTCACGGGTCACACCCCGATCAGCGGCATGGCACCCGCAGGTGGGTTCTTGTTGATCGCGGGATGGCTGGCTGTCGCCTTGGCTGCTGTTCTCCGCCTCGGCGCGTAACGACTTAGGCTTGACGGAGGCTCGAACGCGCTTTTCGATTGGCGCGCAGTCCATCGCTGTTTAGCGTAACCGCAAGCTTCCGCGTCGCGCGCGAGGAGCGGACCGGGGTGGATGATGGTGGCGTCGTCGGGTGAATTGGCCGCGATCCTCGGGCGGGTTGCCGACGGAGAGCAAGCCGCTTTCGAGGCCCTCTACCAAGCCACCAGTGCAAAGCTTTACGGCATCATCGTGCGGATCGTCGTCAATCGATCCGTGGCCGACGACCTTCTCCAGGAGGTTTACGTGAAAGCGTGGCAGCGGGCTGGCGATTTCGACGCCGCCAGAGCGTCTCCGATCACTTGGCTCGCCACGATCGCACGCAACCGGGCAATCGATGAGGTGCGCCGTCGCAAGCCCGAGCCGCAGGGCGACATCGACGATCTCGACCTCGCCGGCGACGATGCGCACCCGCTCGATGCACGCGCCCGGAAGGAGCAGCTCGGGGCGCTGATGGCGTGTCTCGGCCAGCTCGACGGCGAAAAGCGCGACATCGTGCTGCTGGCCTATTGTCAGGGCCTCAGCCGGGATGCGCTCGCCCAACGGTTCACACGTCCGGTTCCCACCATCAAAACTTGGCTGCACCGCAGCCTCGCTCAGCTGAAGGCATGCCTGTCGTGACGAGCGACCTTTCCGACGACGACGCCCTGGCGGCCGAATACGTCCTCGGCACCCTCGAAGCCGACGAGCGCGCTGCCGCGGAAGCGCGACGATCTCGCGACATCGGGTTCGATGGATTGATCGCGCAGTGGGAGGCTCGGCTGGCGCCCTTGGCCGAAGCCACGCCGCCGCTCGCCCCACCAGATGACCTTTATCCAAAGCTGCTGCACCGCCTGCCGGCCCTGGCCCCGTGGACGCCGGCCGACAATATTCTGATTATCCGGCGCAAGCTGCGCCTGTGGCGCGGAGTGGCGGCCGGTACCAGCGCGCTCGCGGCGGCGCTGGCGCTGTGGGTAGTGGCGCGCGAAGCCTTGCCGCCCGTCACAGGGGCCGGGACCTATGTGGCGGTGCTGCAGCAAGGGGCGGGACAGCCGTCTTTCGTGGTGTCGTTGGACACCGCTCATCACCGCATGTCCGTGTTGCCGCTCGCAGCCAGCGCGCCGGCAGGCAAGAGTTTCGAGGTATGGATGATCGACGGCGACCACACTGCACCGCGGTCGATGGGTGTCATCGACGCGGCAACGCCGCTCAAGCCGGTCGTCCCGAACGTCGCCGCATCCATCATGTCGAACGCCACCTATGCGGTGACGGTCGAGCCTTTGGGCGGGTCTCCGACCGGCCAGCCCACCAGCGCCCCGCTGTTCGTCGGCAAGCCCGTGGCGACAAGCTTGTAGAAGTTCGGCATCGTCCGCTCCCATACGGGCGAATACTGGTGCTTGCTGCGAGGCTTTAGCGCCTCCGCCTGTGGCGTCCCGGCATTTGCCGGCAAGCGCCTGGCCCGCTACGTGCTTCCCATCGGCCAGGAGCTCAGTTCATGGACCTCAACACGGTGGAGGCCGTCCTCAGGCCGGCCACGCGGCACGACCTGCAGCCGTTCCGTCCAGGCGACGCCTGGCTCGCGGGCGGCACCTGGCTTTTGTCCGAACCGCAGCGGCATCTTCGTCGACTGATCGATCTTTCGAGCCTCGGCTGGCCGGCGCTCGAGGTCGGGCCCGACGGTCTGTCGATCGGCGCGACCTGCCCGGTCGCCACCCTGGAAAGTTTCGAGCCGCCGGCGTCTTGGCGGGCCGGTTCGCTGATCGCCGCGTGCTGCCACGCGCTTTGGGCTTCCTTCAAGATTTGGAACACCGCAACGGTGGGCGGCAACCTGTGCCTTGCCTTGCCGGCAGCGCCGTTGATCTCCCTCGCGGTGGCGCTGGACGCCAGCTGCCTGATCTGGACCTCGGACGGGACCGAACGTCGCCTCCCGGCGCTCGATCTCGTTCTCGGCCCGCAACGGACGGCGCTCGCACCAGGCGACTTGCTGCGTCGCATCGACATTCCGGCAGCGGCCTTCCGGCAAAGAAGCGCCTTTCGCCAGATGTCGTTGACGCCGCTCGGCCGCTCGGCCGCCCTGCTGATCGGCACGCGTCACGACAGCGGCGAGTTTTGCCTCACCGTGACGGCCTCGACGCCGCGGCCGTTGCGGCTCGCCTTCGATCAGGTGCCCAGCGCAGAGGCCCTCCGGCATGGCATCGACGCGACGATCCCGATCGCCGCCTATTTCGACGATGTTCATGGCGCCCCCGACTGGCGCCAGCACCTCACCCGCCATCTGGCCGAAGAGATCCGCGCGGAGCTTTCGGCATGAAGGTGAATGGCGTTGCGGTCTCGACAGCACCGCGACCGGGCCAGTGTCTGCGCACCTTTTTGCGCCAGGAAGGGTGGTTCGGGGTCAAGAAGGGCTGCGACAGCGGCGATTGCGGTGCCTGCACGGTGCATCTCGACGGCAAGCCGGTGCACAGCTGCCTCGTCCCCGCCTTCCGGGCCGAAGGCCATCAGGTCACCACCATCGAAGGGCTGAGTGACCGCAACCTGCACCCCGTGCAACAGGCCTTCCTGGCCGCGCAGGGATACCAATGCGGCTTCTGCACCGCCGGCATGGTGATGACGGTCGCGTCGCTCGATCAGGGACAGGTCCGCGATCTGCCTGCAGCACTGAAAGGCAACCTGTGCCGCTGCACCGGCTATCGCGCCATTGCGGATGCGGTGGCCGGCGAAACCCACGTCGAACATCCGGGGCCGGGTCTGGCGATCGGCCGCAATCTCGGCGCGCCCGCCGGGCCGGATATCCTCCGCGGTCAGGCCCGCTACACCATGGATATCGCGGTAGACGGCCTGACTCACATGAAGGTGCTGCGCTCGCCGCACGCCTCGGCCCGCATCCGCTCGATCGACGCTAGCGAGGCTTGGCAGGTGCCGGGCGTCATTGCGGTCCTGAGCCACGAGGATGCGCCGCAAAGGCTGTTCTCGACCGGCCGGCACGAGCACGATACCGACGATCCGGCCGACACGATGGTGCTCGATCCCGTGTTGCGCTTCGTGGGCCAACGTGTGGCGGCCGTGGTGGCCGAAACCGAGGCTGCGGCCGAAGAAGCATGCGACCGGCTGCATGTCGACTACGAGGTTTTCGAGCCCGTGCTGGACCCCGAGACCGCGATGCGGCCGGGCATCGCCAAGGTTCACGACAAGCCCGCGGGGGCGGCGCGCATCGCCGACCCGGACCGCAATCTCGTGGCGGAGCTGCATGGCGAAATCGGTGATGTGTCCAAGGGCTTCGCGGCCGCGGCCGTGATCCATGAGGCGACCTACCACACGCAGCGCGTCCAGCATGCGGCGCTGGAAACCCATGGCAGCATCGGCTGGCGCGACCCGGATGGTACGCTGGTGATGCGGACGAGCTCGCAGGTGCCGTTCCTCACCCGCGACGCCTTGTGCCGGCTCTACGATCTGCCCCGCGATGCCGTGCGGGTCTTCGCGCCGCGGGTCGGCGGCGGTTTCGGCGGCAAGCAGGAGATGCTGACCGAGGATCTCGTGGCGCTCGCGGTGCTGAAGACCGGCCGCCCCGTGAAGCTCGAGCTCACGCGGGCCGAGCAATTCAGTGCCACCACGACGCGCCACCCGATGCGCATCCGCCTGAAGATCGGCGCCACCCGGGATGGGCACCTGACAGCCATAGCGATGGATATGCTGTCGAACACCGGCGCTTACGGCAACCACGGCCCGGGCACGATGTTTCACGGCGCCGGTGAATCGCTTGGGGTGTATCGCTGCCCCAACAAGAGGGTGGACGGCCATGTGGTCTATACGAACAGCGTGCCGGGCGGCGCCTTCCGGGGCTATGGCCTGAGCCAGACCGTCTTCGCGGTCGAATCCGCGATGGACGAGGTGGCGCGTCAGCTTGGGATGGACCCTTTCGCGTTTCGCCGCCGCAACGTGGTGCGCCCCGGCGACGCGATGGTGTCCTACGACGAGGTGCCCCACGACGTGCATTACGGCAGCTACGGGCTCGACCAGGCCCTCGATCAGGTCGAGGCGGGGCTCGCCCGCATCGATCCGCCGGCGCTCGGCCCCGACTGGCTGATCGGTCGCGGCATGGCGCTGTCGATGATCGACACCGTACCGCCGCGCGGCCATTTCGCGGATTGCCGCATCGCGCTGGCGGCGGATGGCTTCTACGACCTGACGGTCGGCACGGCCGAGTTCGGCAATGGCACCACCACGGTCCACGCCCAGATCGCAGCGACGGCCCTCGCCACGACGGTGGACCGCATCCGTATCCACCAATCCGACACCCGCCATGGCGGCCACGACACGGGCGCCTATGGCAGCACCGGAACCGTGATCGCCGGCACCGCCACTCAGGCGGCCGCCACGGCGCTCGCGGCGGTGCTGCAGGACTTGGCCGGGCGGTTGGCCCCGAACGCCGCCGATTGCCGACTGACACAGGATTGGATGCTGGTGGATGGTGACGGCCTAGCCCTGGCGGAGCTCGCGGCGGCGGGCATCGAGCTTGGGGCGAAGCTCGACTGCACCGGCCATTCCACCGGCACACCCCGCTCCGTGGCCTTCAACGTGCAGGGCTTCGTCGTCGCGGTGCACCGGCAGTACGGCACCCTGCGCATCCTGGGGAGCCTGCACGGCGCCGACGCCGGCACCGTGATCAATCCCATGCAGTGTCGCGGCCAAGTGGAGGGCGGCGTTGCCCAAGCCATCGGCGCCGCCTTGTTCGAAGATCTCCGGATCGACCCGGATGGCGCTGTCTCGAATGCGGCGTTCCGATCCTACCACATCCCAGGGTTCGCCGATGTGCCGCGCACCACGGTCACCTTCGCCGACACCTATGATTCCGTCGGGCCGCTCGGTGCCAAGTCGATGAGCGAGTCGCCTTATAACCCGGTGGCGCCGGCGCTCGGCAATGCCATCCGCGACGCCATCGGTCGACGCCTCCTTGCGACGCCCTTCTCGGCCGAGCACATCTTTCGCGCCTTGCAGAGCGCGCCGCCGGATGCCGTCGCTCCGTGACGGAACCTCGTCCCGCCGTATCGGTTCAGTGCACGGGCGGCGCGGATGCTCCGCCAGTGCAACAGGAGTTTCCGATGTCGTCGCGGCTTCCCGATTTCCCGGCCCAGGGCGGGCACATTCAAATGCCCGAGCGGGCCATCTCGGTCGTGGCCGGGCTGGCGCTGGCCGCTGTGGCGGCCCAGCCGCGACCCAACAAGATCCTGAGCATTCTGGCGCTCGGGGCCGGCATCTTCCTGGCCTATCGCGGGGCTACAGGCTATTGCCCGGCGCGCGCCGCGCTGGACGTTTGATCGTTTTACACACGTGACGGCCGGGGCGCTTCGCCCCGCGCCTTAGCTGCGCAGCACCGCTCCGGTCTTACGGCCGACCTCCTCCACCACCCGACGCGTGAAGGCCTCGAGATCGGCTTCGGTCAGGGTCTTGTCCCGCGGCTGAAGCGTGGCGGTCACGGCGACCGACTTTTTCCCTTCGGGCACACCCGGCCCTTCGTAGACGTCGAACACCGTCGTCCCGGCAAGAAGCGTCCGTTCGGCCGCCTGTATGGCCTTCAGGATATCGGCTGCCGCGACGCCACGATCCACCACGAAGGCGAAGTCGCGGTCGAGCGGCATCAATTCGGACACATCGAGGCGGCCCTTGGCCCGAGTGGGCTTCTGCTTCGGCGCCGGCAAGGCATCGAGGATGATCTCGAAGCCCACCACGGGTCCCGTGCCGCCAAAGCCGTCCAACACCTTGGGATGGATCTCACCGAAACTGCCGATCGGCGCCTTGGGGCCGAACTGCAGCGTACCGGATCGTCCCGGATGCAGGTAAGCCGGGCCACCCGCCACCACCTGCAGGCCGCCGGTCGCGATGCCGAGGCTCGCCAGCAGCGTCAGCACGTCGGCCTTGGTGTCGAACACCGATACGGCCGCAGGGGTCTCCCCCCAGCGGCGGCCCGCACCGCTGACACGCGCCGTGCCGCGCCGGATGCCGGCGACCGCGATCCGCTGGTCGCCTTCACCAGCACCGCGGAACACCTGTCCGACTTCGAACAGGGCGACGTCGCCTTGACCCCGCTTGGCATTGCGCTCGGCCGCAGCCAGAAGACCCGGCAGGAGGCTCGGGCGCATATCGCTGAGATCGGCCGCAATCGGGTTCGCCAGCGCGAGATCATCCTGGCCACCGCCGAACGCGATCGCGCGCTCATGCGACACGAACGACCAGGTGACGGCCTCCAGCAGCCCACAGGCGCTCAGGCTGCGCTTCGCCAGGCGCGTACGCTTCTGCAACAACGTCAGCACCGGCGTCGGCACCGTGGCTTCGGCACGCCGCAAGGGCTCCGGCACCACCTGATCGAGACCGGCCAAGCGGACGATCTCTTCGACGAGGTCCGCCTTGCCGTGCACGTCGGGCCGCCAGGACGGGACGCGGACGAGCGCGCTGTCGTCCTCATGGCTCAGCAGCTCGAAACCGAGGCGTTCCAGGCTGGCCGCCATCTCGGCTTGCGGGAGCGCCAAGCCGGTCAGCCGCCGCACCTCGCTCCAGGGGAACAGGATCCGATGATCGGGCGTCGGCACGGTGCCGGCCACGACCGCTTCGGACGGCTCACCACCGCAGAGTTCAACGATCAGAGCGGTGGCCCTGTCGAGGCCCGACAAGCAGAAAGCGGGGTCGACACCGCGTTCGAAGCGGTAGCGCGCATCCGTGTTGAGGCCGAGCTTGCGCCCGGTGCGCGCCACCTGCAGCGGCTCCCACAAGGCGCTTTCGACCAGCACTTCCGTGGTGGCCGCATCGCAGCCGGACGCCTCGCCACCCATGATGCCGGCGATCGATTCCGGCCCCTTGTCGTCGGCGATCACCAGCACGTCGGCGTCGAGCGCGTAGCTGCGACCATCGAGGGCCACCAGGGTTTCCCCTGGTCGCGCCCGGCGCACCGCGAGGTCGCCCGTCACCTTTGCGGCGTCAAACACGTGCAGGGGGCGCCCCTGATCGAAGGTCAGATAGTTGGTGACATCCACCAGTGCATTGATCGGGCGCAGCCCGATAGCGCTGAGGCGCCGCTTCAGCCAATCCGGCGAGGGGCCGTTGCGGACGCCCCGCACGCGCCGCAGCGCGAAAGCGGGGGCCAGGGCTGCATCGTCGCCCACGAGGTCCAGCCGCACCGCCACGCCGGCAGTGCCCTGCGCATCGACATGGCTCGAAGCCCGCGGCCGCAGCGTGCCAAGACCGGCGGCCGCAAGGTCACGGGCAATGCCGTAGACGCTCGCGGCATCGGGGCGGTTGGGTGTCAGGTTGATCTCAATGAGCGGGTCATCGAGCCCCGCATAGGCCGCGTAGGACACGCCAACCGGCGCGTCGCTCGGCAGATCGATGATGCCGTCATGCTCGGTCGACAGGTCGAGTTCGGCCTCCGAGCAGAGCATGCCCTTCGATTCAACGCCGCGGATCACCCCTTCGGCGATGGTGATGTTCTTGCCCGGGATGAAGGTGCCAGGGGGCGAGAAGACCGACACCATGCCGGCCCGCGCATTCGGCGCCCCGCACACGACCTGCAACGGCGCGCCCTGCCCCGTATCGACGGTGCAGACCCGCAGCCGGTCGGCGTTCGGATGCTGCACGGCGGCCAGCACCCGGGCGACCGTGAAGCTCTTCAGCCGTTCGCCAGGATTATCGAGATGTTCGACCTCGAGGCCGATCCGCGTCAGCGTTTCGACGATCACGTCGAGCGACGCTGTCGTGTCGAGGTGATCCTTGAGCCAGGAAAGGGTGAATTTCATGCGAGGCAACCAGGAAACGCGAAACAGGAGCGGACGAGATCAGCCTGAAAGGCCACCAGTCAGCGTCGGGATGTCGAGCGGGCGGAAGCCATAGTGCTTCAACCATCGCACGTCCGCCTCGAAAAATGGGCGTAGATCCGGCATGCCATATTTCAGCATGGCGATACGGTCGATGCCCATGCCCCACGCAAAGCCCTGGTATTCATCCGGATCGATGCCGCAATGGCGCAGCACATTCGGATGCACCATGCCGCAGCCAAGGATTTCCAGCCAGTCGTCGCCCTCGCCGAAGCGAATCTCGCCACCTTTGCGCGAACACTGGATGTCCACCTCCATGGAAGGTTCCGTGAACGGAAAGAACGACGGCCGGAAGCGCATCTTCACCTGGTCGACCTCGAAGAAGGCGCGGCAGAACTCCTGCAGCACCCACTTCAGGTTGGCGAGATTGGCGGTCTTGTCGATCACCAGACCCTCGACCTGATGGAACATCGGCGTGTGGGTCTGGTCGGAATCGCACCGATAGGTGCGGCCCGGGCAGATGATGCGGATCGGCGGTTTCTTGTTGGTCATGGTGCGAATCTGCACCGGGCTCGTATGGGTGCGCAGCAAATTACGGGCGCCGGTCGCGTCCGGCTTGAAAAAGAAAGTGTCGTGCATCTCCCGGGCCGGATGGCCCTCCGGGAAGTTCAGCGCCGTGAAATTGTAGAAGTCGGTCTCGACGTCCGGACCTTCGGCAATCGAGAAGCCCATATCGCCGAAGATGGCCGTAAGCTCATCCATGACCTGGGTGATCGGGTGAATGCGACCGAGCGCGACCGCCTCGTCACGAACCGGCAGGGTGACGTCGACGGCCTCCTGCTGCAACCGGGCCGCGAGCGCCTGCTCGCGCAAGGTATCGCGCTTGGCCGCCAGGGCCTCAGCGATACGATCCTTCAACACGTTGATGGCAGCGCCGCTGGTCTTGCGCTCGTCGGACGACATCTTGCCGAGCGTCGCCAGCAGGGCCGAGACGGAGCCCTTCTTGCCAAGCGCCGCAACGCGCACGGCTTCGAGCGCCGCCTCTGTATCGGCGGCCGCGATGTCGGCCGTGAGGCGCTGTTCGAGCTCTGTGATGTCGGTCATGATCCGGCCTCAAGAAAAACGGAGGCCGCTCCTGTCCCTTGCCGCATTGTAGGCAAAGGCTGGCCTCCGCGTACAGCGAAGGTCGGATGAGGGCGATACCGGCATCCGGTCCCCCTCATCCGCCACGGCGTTGCCGTGACACCGTCCCCCGTTGGTGGAGGACGGATGGTCGTTGGGTCAGGCAGCCTGGGCCGGAAGGGCGCCCTTGGCCTTTTCGACTATGGCCTTGAAGGCCTCCGGCTCGTGAATGGCGATCTCGGACAGGACCTTGCGGTCGATCTCGATGCCGGCCTTGCCGAGCCCGTCGATGAAGCGGCTGTAGGTCAGCCCGAACTCACGCACGGCGGCGTTGATGCGCTGGATCCAAAGCGCGCGGAACGTGCGCTTCTTGTTCTTCCGATCGCGGTAAGCATATTGCATCGATTTCTCGACGGCCTGCTTGGCGATGCGGATGGTGTTCTTGCGACGACCATAAAAGCCTTTAGCGGCGTCCAGGGTCTTCTTGTGCTTGGCGTGCGAAGTGACGCCGCGTTTGACACGTGCCATGGGAAAAAATCCTGATCAGAGAGACGGAAACAGCGCGATCAGCTGTTGGGCAGGAAGAACTTGATGATGTTGTCACCATCGCTCTTGAAGAGCACGTTCGTGCCGCGGTGGTTGCGGATCTGCTTGTTGGTCCTCTTGATCATGCCGTGACGCTTGCCGGCCTGCTGGTACTTGACCTTGCCGGTGCCGGTGATTTTGAAGCGCTTCTTTGCGCCTGACTTGGTTTTCAGCTTGGGCATTTGGCTCTCCACAACGATCGAGCCCGCGCACCCGAAGGCAGGCAGGCCCTGAACACTCAACAAAGTCGAGCAAGACCAACCGCCACGGCAGCCCTGATGAGCCGGACGGTTCGAGGACTGGCTTATAGGCGTATCGTCGCGCCTTTCGCAACTCCTACGGTCGCAGGATCGGGAAACAATGATCCGCGAGCCAAGCGGAACTGCAGCACCGGTCCCACCGCGACGTTCAGCCGTGAAACGAGGCGAAGCAGGCCTGCCCGCAGTGCCGAAAGCGCCGGCGGCTCGGAACAACAGCGATGCGAGCAGACCCCCTGGACTGCTCGCATCAACAGATCGTCAGGCTTTGCTCCGCCCCCCCTTGCGAGGTGCATCGCCTTTGCTCGACTCGGACTTCGCTTTCTTAGGCGTCATGTTGGTCTTAGCCTGAGGGGCAGACTTGTCGCCATCCGGTGCAGGCTGCTCACCGGCCTTTGCGCCTTGCTCGGCGACCTTGCCACGACGCGCCTTGCCGGGGATGCCGGGCTGATCCGAGGTGGGAACCTCGACACTCGGCATCTCACCGTCCCGCGCCGAGGGGGTCGCAACGAAGTCGGGCTCGCGATCGGTGCTGGTCAGAAGGTTCTCGCCCTGATCCGTCAGGTTCGGCATGTCGCCCATATTGCGGATCGCCGCATCGGGTTCTTCGATCGGCTCTTCGGCTCCCGTGTCTCGCGGCAGCAAGGTGTCACCCAAGCTGTCGTGGATGGCGACGAGTTCGCGAGCCTGCTCCCAGTGATCCTGGTCGCGGCCATGGGGCCGCCCCGCAGCCTCCCATAGCTCATGGGCCTTGGTGGCAATGCGGTCGTGATCAGGATCTTGGGACATGGTCAGCTCCCGGGCGTGTCCAGTGGAAGGTCTTCGGCCTGACGGCGCACTTCTTCCTCGGTGTCGTCCAGCCCGTCGACGGTCTCGTCGGGAAGATCGGGACGGCTGTTCTCGGCCTGGGCCAAGTCCTCGTCCAGGTCGTCCGATGGGATGTCCCGCGTCACGCCTCCAACAATCCCGCTCGGTTCGTTGTCGGGATTGCTCAAGGGCCCTTCGCCACCGCGATCGAAAACCGGCAATTGTTTGTCCGCCGCGCGTGTCATCTTGGTGTCCTTAACGGGTGGGAGTCGTCGAAGCAACGCCTCGACCCGAGCCAAGTTCCGAACAGTGAAACAGCGGGTTGAAAAGTCACAAGTCCAAGAGTTCACGCCTCAAAACAGGCCGTGTTGTTCGCCCCAGCCATCCGGATCGCCGAGCCGGTGCAGCCGATGGGCGGCGGCCTGGCCGAACCGGATGAACATGGCCTTCCGGGTTGCGGCCGCGAGCCTCTTCTCGTTTGCCTCGCGAACGATCTCGGCCCCATAGGCGTCGGCCACGATCAGCCCCGCCTCCTCCGGCATGATGGCTGCCGGCATATCGGCCGGGATGGCGAAGAACAGACGATCGCAATGGGCCTGATAGAAGCGCCACTTGGC
The DNA here is from genome assembly GCF_033947565.1 of Lichenihabitans sp. Uapishka_5. NCBI lineage: Bacteria > Pseudomonadati > Pseudomonadota > Alphaproteobacteria > Hyphomicrobiales > Lichenihabitantaceae > Lichenihabitans > Lichenihabitans sp. Uapishka_5. The sequence goes on along the minus strand of NZ_JARPVX010000002.1, from coordinate 85,953 downwards.
ATCGGCCCGAAAATCCGCAACGGAGGATTTCACCTCGATGATCGTGATGGTGCCGTCCTGTCCGAGTGCCACGACGTCGGCGCGCCGCCCGTCGGCCAGGGGCAGTTCCGTCACGGTCGCATAGCCATGTTGGCGCAACAGGCGCCGCGTGCCGCGGGCGACCGCGCGGGCGGTTTCGGACTGGCGGCCGTCCTCTGGAAACTGAAATGCGGTTTGTGCCAGTGCGCGCACGATCGAGCCTTTACCTGATTCGAATCAGTGTACTCGAAGCAGGATTCCCGAGGGAATGCCGCACATTGGCGTTTTGCGTCGCCACGCGGAGATTGCTGGCCCGGCATCGCCGAGCCAGCAAGAAGCCGCTTACTTGAGGAAATTGCCGACGTTGTCCTTCGTGACGACGTCGAGGCCGACCACGTTGCTGACCGGCACCTTCTCGCCCTTCTTCAAGGCCAGCAGCATCTGCATGGCCTTCTGGCCCATCTCGTGCGGGCGTTGGCCGACCAGCACCTGGGCGTAGCCGTCCCTCAACGTCTCCAGTTCGACCGGCAGGGTATCGGGCATCACCAGCGGGAACTTGCCGGCCTTAACCTTGTCCATGTTGGCATCGACGTAGTTGCGATAGGCCTTGGGGGCGAACAGAGCCCAGCCGCCGATCGGGATGATGGCGCCGATATCCGGGTTTGCAGTGGCGAAGTCGGAAAGCTGCTGCGCCGCCAGGGCCGAATCATCGTTGCAGAAAGCCGGTGATCCCTTCACCTCGGTCCAACCCGCGCCTTTCAGCACCTCATAAAGGCCGGCGAGGCGATCGTTCAGGTTGGAGGCCGCGGGGCCGCCCGATTGCGTTGCGAAAGTGCTCGGCTGCGGATGCGCCTTGATCAACTGACGACCGAGTTCGCGACCCATCTCCTTGTTGTCCGTCCCCACATAGGCCTGGCGGACCGACTGGTCGGCATCGGCATCGAAGGTGATGACCGGGATGTTGGCGTCGCGGGCCTGCTTGATGACGCCGATGACGGAGTCCGCGTCGGCCACCGAGATCGCGATGCCATCGACGCCCTGCGAGATGAAGTCCTGCATGATCTGCACTTCGGTCGCCGGTTCGTGCGTGGCCGGGCCCTTGTAGATGCAGGTCACGCCGAGGGTCTTGGCCTCCTCCATGCAACCGTCGCGCGACAGGTCGAAATACGGATTGTCCATCCCCTTCGGGATCAGCGCGAATTTGTAGTTCTCCGCCGCCTGGGCGGACGACATCAGGGCGACGGCCGCACAGGCAGCCAGCAACAGGCTCTTCAAGGGATGGTCCTCCAAACGCGGTCCTTGATGGTCGTGCCGTGCCGGGCGGACCTACCCGGAACGAATTCACAAGATGCGCGCGCCTATTCGGGCTCGCGGCTGCGCAAGCGGTCGACCAGCACCGCAAGGATGATGATGGTTCCGACGAAGACCTGCTCCCAATAGGTGTCGGCCCCGAACAGCGCGAGGCCGTTGCGGATCACCTCGATCAGCGCGGCACCGATGACGGCGCCCACCGGGCCGCCGACGCCGCCAGCAAGATCGGCTCCGCCGATGACCGACGCCGCGATGATCTTCAGCTCGTAACCGAGCGCCAGATTGGCCGGCGCCGAGCCGAGCCAGCCGGCGATCAGGATGCCGGCCAGCCCCGCACTCATGGCGCAGAGCACATAGACCGAGATCTTTACTCGCGACACCGACACGCCGGTGAGCTTCGCGGCTCGTTCATTACCGCCCAGAACGAAGACATAGCGGCCCCAGCGCGTGTGGCGCAGCACCACACCCATGATGAGCGCCAGCACCAGCACATAAACGAGCGCCACCGGCAGACCGAACAAACGCCCATCCGTGACGGCATAGAAGGTATTGACCTGAGGACCACCGGGCGCCTGACCACGGCCTTGCGTGATGACGTAGGTGGCTCCTCGGCAGATCGACAGCATGCCAAGCGTCGTCACGAAAGGCGACAACCGGACCTTGGCGATCAGGAGGCCGTTGATGAGCCCGATGAAGGCCGCGAGGCCGAGGCCGCACACGACGGCGAGCGTGATGCCGAGATAGGGCACCGCCGCCACGGCGGTGCCGGCCAAGGCCTTCATGACGATCGTGGTCACCACCGCGACCAGCGCCATCGTCGAACCGACCGACAGGTCGATGCCCCCCGTGATGATCACCAGCGTGGAGCCGAGCGCCACGATGGCGATGTAGCTGAAGTTCTTCGAGGTGTTGAGAAGGTTGCCGGTGGACAGGAAATGCGGCGCGAAGATCGCGACCAGGGCCGCAATGGCCACAAAGGCCGTGGCCACATAGGCGGTCTGGGACGAGAAGCCGCTGTGCTTGTACCAGCGGCGCTCGCGGACGTTGCTGAACGACAGGGGATCGGCGACGCTGTCGGACATCACGCGAATTCCTTGGCGCCGGTGATCAAGGCCGTCACCTCCTCGGGGCTCGATTGGCTGACGAGCTTGTCGGCACGCTTTTCGCCGCGACGCAGCACCACGACGCGATCGCAGACCGAGAAGACGTCCGGCATGCGGTGAGAAATCAGGATTACGGCGACGCCCTGGTCTTTCAGCCGTCGAATGAGGTCCAACACTTCGGCCACCTGCCGCACCGAGATGGCGGCCGTGGGCTCGTCCATCAGGATCAGCTTGGCGTTGGCGAGACGGGTGCGGGCGATCGCCACCGCCTGCCGTTGGCCGCCCGACATGGATTTGACGAGGTCTTTCGGGCGCGTTTCCGACTTGAGTTCGCCGAACAGCTCCAGCGCCCTGGCGTTCATGGCCTTGTGGTCGAGGAAACGGAAAGGTCCGACCTTGCGCACCATCTCCCGGCCAAGAAACACATTCGCCGCGGCGGTGACGTTGTCCGACAGCGCGAGGTCCTGGTAAACGACCTCGATGCCGGCCGCCCGCGCGTCGAGCGGTTTGTCGAAGCGGTGCTCGACACCGTCGAAACGGATGGTGCCGTGGGTCGGATGAAAGTTGCCGGCGATGATCTTGACCAGCGTCGACTTGCCGGCGCCGTTGTCACCCATCAGGCCGACCACATCGCCAGACCGGATGGTCAAATCGATTCCCGACAGGGCACGAATGGCCCCGAAATCCTTGCCGATGCCGGACAGCTCGAGCACGGGCGAACCCGGCTGATGCGTCGGCGCAAGCGCAACAGCACCCACGTCCCCTCCCCCTCACGTCTTTTATTTATTGGGCGTGAGTGTAGGGGCGGGCGGAACCGGAACGCAACAGATATCGCGCGAAGCGCCTAGGCGTCGGCCGGCACCGCCCAGCAGGCCACGTCGCGGCCGTGCTTGCTGACGAGCGGCGGCTCGTCAACCCGGCACTTGTCAAAGGCGAGCGGACAGCGCGTGTGGAAGACGCAGCCCGACGGTGGATTGAGCGGTGACGGCAGCTCGCCCTTCAAGACGATGCGCTCGCGCCGCGCCGTCGGATCGGTGGTGGGCGTGGCGCTGAGCAACGCCCGCGTATAGGGGTGCTGCGGCGCCGCGAAAAGGGCCTCGCCGGTGCCGAGCTCCACCACATGGCCGAGGTAGATCACCATGATGCGGTCGGCGATGTGCTCCACCACCGACAGATCGTGCGAGACGAAGATGTAGGCCAGCTGCAACGTGTCCTGAAGGTCGGCCAACAGGTTGAGCACCTGGGCCCGCACCGAAACGTCGAGCGCCGACACGGGCTCGTCCAGCACCACGATGCGGGGCCGCAGCATCAGCGCGCGGGCGATGGCGATGCGTTGGCGCTGGCCACCCGAGAACATGTGCGGGTAGCGCGCCGCATATTCGGGACGCAGGCCGACCTTGTTCATGATGTCGCGAACGGCCGCCTTGCGGGCCTTGCCGTCCATGTCGGTCGAGACGATCAGCGGCTCCTCGAGCGCGGCCCCGACCGTCTGCCGCGGGTTAAGCGAACCGTAGGGGTTCTGGAACACCATCTGGATGTCGCGTCGCAGCGCCTTGGCGTCGCGGCGGGCGAGGTCGGCGACGTTGCGGCCGTCGATGGTCAGAGTGCCGACGGTCGGCTCCTCGATCAACGCGATGAGGCGCGCCAGCGTCGACTTGCCCGAGCCCGATTCCCCCACCACCGCCAGCGTCTCGCCCGCGTGCAGCTCGAAGCTGGCGCCCGCCAGCGCCTTGACGGTCGCGGCCTTGCCGAAGGTGCCCCGCTTCACCGCATAGTCGCGGCGCAGGTCATGGGCATGAAGCAGGGGGGCGGCACTCACGCGCGGGCTCCGGTCTGGTCGAGCACCAGCGGCGTCGGCCGGCCATGGACCAGCGGGATGTGGCAGAGCGCCCGCCCGAGGGCGGCATCCGCCTGCCGCGGGGCGTGGCTGTGACAATAATCGAAGGCAAAGCCGCAGCGCGGCGAGAACACGCAACCTGCCGGGCGGTCGAACTGGCCCGGCACGACGCCCGGGATGGCCGGCAGCCGCCCGCCCGTGGCGCGTTCCGGCAGAGCCGCCAGCAGGGCTTCGGTGTAAGGGTGGTGTCGGTCAGCGAAGAGCGCGTCGGTGGCGTTCGATTCCACCTGCCGGCCGGCGTAATGCACCTGAACCCGCGTAGCGGTTTCGGCCACCACGCCCATGTCGTGGGTGATCAGCACCAGGCCCATCTGGTTGGCCTGCCGCAACGACAACAGCAGATCGAGGATCTGGGCCTGGATGGTGACGTCGAGCGCCGTTGTGGGCTCGTCGGCGATCAACAGCTTCGGCCGGCAGGCGATCGCCATGGCGATCATCACGCGCTGGCTCATGCCGCCCGACATTTGGTGCGGGTAGACTTTCAGGCGTCGCGCCGGGTCCGGAATGCCGACCTGGGTCATCAGCTCCACGGCCCGGTCGCGCCGCTCGCGACGCCCCATGCCGAGATGGGCCTTCAGGGCTTCCTCGATCTGGAATCCCACGGTGTAGCAGGGGTTCAGCGAGGACATCGGCTCCTGAAAGATCATCGCCATGTCCTTGCCGACGATCTTGCGGCGCTGCCTGGCCGACAGGCTGCGCAGGTCGATGCCGTCGAAGGTCATGCGGTCGGCCGTGACGGTAGCGGTCCACGGCAGCAGGCCCATGATGGCCAGCATGGCGACCGACTTGCCCGAACCCGACTCGCCCACGATGGCCAGCACGTCGTTCGGCTCCACCACCACATCGACGCCATCGACGGCGCGGAAGCGGCCGCCGTGGGTGGCGAAGCTGACGCCGAGATTGCGGATTTCGAGGAGCGGCATCAGGACCGTCGCATCTTCGGATCGAGGGCGTCGCGCAGGCCATCGCCCATCAGGTTGATGGCCACCACGGTGATCAGGATGGCGAGGCCCGGGAACGTGACGATCCAGGGTTGCGACCGGATGAATTCGCGGGAATCGGCCAGCATGGCGCCCCATTCGGGTGTTGGCGGCTGGGCCCCGAGACCGAGAAAGCCGAGTGCCGCCGCCTCGAGGATGGCGTCCGAAATGCCCAGCGCCGCCTGCACCACGAGGGGCGCGAGGCAGTTCGGCAGCACTGTCGAGAACATCAGCCTGAGTTTGCCGACGCCCGCCACCTTGGCGGCCGTGACGTAGTCGCGGTCGCGCTCGCCGAGTGCCGAGGCCCGCACCAGGCGGACATAGCGTGGCAGGTAGACGATGGTCACGGCGACGATGGTGTTGGTCAGGCTGGGACCCAGGATCGCCACCGCCAGGATGGCGAGCACGAGGTCCGGCACCGCCATGATGAGGTCCATGATGCGGGTGATGACCACATCGACGACCGTGCCGAAGAAGGCCGAAGCGAGGCCCACCACGATGCCGACGCCGAGCGACACCACCGTCACCACGACGCCGATGAACAGCGAGACGCGGGCGCCATACATCAGGCGGGACAGCGTATCGCGGCCGACCCCGTCGGTGCCGAGCAGGAACCGCAGGCTACCGCCCTCTTCCCAGAACGGCGGTGCCAGGATGGCGTCGCGGAACTGTTCCGCAGGCGCATGAGGCGCCAGCACGTCGGCGAAGATCGCCACGACGCAGATGAGCACCACCACGACGAGGCCGAGGACGGCACCGCGGTTCTCGCTAAAGGCACTCCAGAAGGCGCGCAGCGAGGACGGCGGTCGGCCGGCTTCGGCCGTCGGCTCGGCCTCGAGGACGGCGACGTCAGCGGCCATGTCGGATCCGGGGATTGATGATGCCGTAGGTGAGATCGACGCCAAGGTTGACGATGATGACGACGGTGGAGATCAGCATGATGCCGCCCTGCAGCACGGGATAATCGCGACGCGAGATGGCCTCGATCAGCCATTTGCCGATGCCGGGCCAGGAGAAGATGGTTTCGGTCAGCACCGCGCCAGCCAGCAGCGACCCCGTCATCAGGCCGATCACCGTGGTGACCGGGATGAGGGCGTTGCGCAGGGCGTGAACGCCGACGACGCGCAGCGGCGAAAGGCCCTTGGCCCGCGCGGTCCGCACGTAATCCTCGCTCAACACTTCCAGCATGGAGGACCGGGTCATGCGGGCGATAACGGCCAGCGGGATGGTGCCGAGCACGATCGTCGGCAGGATCAGGTGATGCACCGCATCGAGGAAGGCCGGTCCCGGCGTGTCGCTGAACAGCGTGTCGATCAGCATGAAGCCCGTCACGGGCGTTATATCGTATTGGATGAGGTCGATGCGACCCGACACCGGCGTCAGGCCCCAACGCTCCCCCACCAGCATGATGAGCAGCAGGCCCCACCAGAAGATCGGCATCGAATAGCCGGTGACCGACAGGCCCATCAGGGTCTGGTCGTACCAGGAGCCACGCTTGGCGGCCGCAACCACGCCCATCGGCACGCCGAGCAGGATCGCAAAGATCATGGCGCAGGCCGAAAGCTCGACAGTGGCCGGGAACAACGTCGCGAACTCTCCCAGCACCGGATTGGAGGTGACCAGCGAGGCGCCGAAGTTTCCGTGCAGCAGCCCCCAGCCATAATCGAGGAACTGCTTCCAGACAGGCTGATCGAGGCCGAGGTCATGCCGGAACATGGCGAGCCGCTCGGGGGAGATCCCGTGTTCGCCCGTCCGCACTTCGACCGGGTCGCCCGGCACCAGCCGGATCGCCACAAAGGTGAGGAAGATCAGCGCAATGAAGGTCGGGATCGTCAGCGTGAGACGATTAAGGAGATAACGCAGCATGACCGATCGCCAGGGGGCGGGACGCGAAGGCCCCGCCCGCCGTTCGAGAACAGTTACTTGATGTCGACACCGTCGAACTGGAAGCGTCCGAGCGGGCTGATCTTGTAGTCCGTGACCTTCTTGTTCACCGGCACGTAGACGACCGAGTGGGCGATGTTCATCTCGGGCTGGTCGTCATGGGCGATCACCTGCATCTGCTGGTACAGCTTCGCACGCTCGGCCGTATCGGTGACGGACTTCGCCTTCTCCATATCGGCGTCGAAGTCCTTGTTGCACCACTTCGACAGGTTCTGGCCGCCGTCGCGGGCTGCCGCGCAGCCGAGCAGGAAGAAGAAGTTGTCCGGGTCACCATTGTCGCCGGTCCAGCCGAGTTGGCCCAGCATGTGCTCGCCGTTTTGCAGGCGCTTGCGATATTCGCCCCACTCGTAGGTCACGAGCTTCACGTTGACGCCGATCTTGGCGAGATCCGACTGCATCATCTCGGCGACCCGCTTGGCATTCGGGTTGTAGGGCCGCTGCACCGGCATGTACCACAGGTCCATGTCGATCGGCGTCTTCACGCCGGCCGCCTCGAGCATGCTCTTGGCCTTGGCGGTGTCGAACGCATAATCCTGGATGTCGTTGTTGTAGCCCAGCAGCGTCGGGGGGATGAGGTTCTTGGCGGGCTGCCCGGCCTCGCCGTAGACCTCCTTGATGATCGCCGCCTTGTCGATCGCCATGGAGAGCGCGATGCGCACCTCCTTCTTGTCGAGCGGGGGCTTCTTCACGTTGAACGCCATATAGCCGATGTTGAGGCCCGGCTGCGACATGAGGTCGAGGGCGGCGTCCTTCTGCAACTCGGGCAGGTCGGCCGGGCGCGGATAGGCCGCCACCTGGCACTCACCCGCCTTCAGCTTCGAGACACGCGCCGTGGCATCGGCCGTGATGGCGAAGATCAGGTCGTCGATCGCCGGCTTGCCGCCCCAATAGGTCGGGTTGGCCTTGAAGCGGATCACCGCATCCTTCTGATAGGACGAGAACACGAAGGGACCGGTGCCGACCGGCACCTGGTCGAACTGCTCGGGCTTGCCCTTCTTCATCAGGGCGTCGGCATATTCGGCCGACTGGATCGTGCCGAAATCCATCGCCAGATTGGCAAGGATCGGCACATTCGGCTCGTTCAGATGGAGGATGACGGTGTTCTCGTCCTTCTTCTCCCACTCCTTGACGAGCTTGGGCATGTCCATGTCCGAATAATAATCGAACTTGCCGCCCGAAACCTTGTTGTAGGGGTTCTTCTCATTGTACTGGCGATCGAAGGACCAGATGACGTCGTCGGCATTGAAGTCGCGCGTCGGCTTGAAATCCTTGGTGGCGCCGAACTTCACGCCCTTCCGAAGGTGGAACGTGATGGTCAAACCGTCCGGGCTGATGTCCCAGCTCTCGGCCAGACCGGGCTTGAGCTTGGTGGAGCCACGCTCGAATTCGACGAGTTGATCGAAGACCGGGCGCGCCGCGTCGAGGCTGGTGCCGGTGGTGTTCATGGCCGGGGTGAAGTTCTCGGGCGACCCCTCCGAACAGAACACCAGCGTCTTGGCCGAAGCCGCCGTCGACCCCAGCAAAAAAGCCGCCAGCCCGAGTCCTGTTCCAAGGCGACGCAAATCAATCGTGATCATCACAATCCTTAACGGTCGAGGCTGACGGCGGTCCACTTGGAGCGTTCCGGCCTTCATCGAAGCGCCTTTTTAGAGGCGTTGCAAACCAATTGAAACGGCGTCGCTGCTCAAAGGCTTAACAGCAGGCGCCTTTATGGTGCGCTTTGCACACCATTCTCGGGCACGCTTCCCGGGCTGACCGGCATCAGCTTGCCGCCGTGGCGCAGCCGGGGTTGCAGCAGCAGCGCCACAAGGCCGCTCCAACCCGTCTGGTGGGTGGCGCCGAGGCCCTTGCCGGTGTCGCCATGGAAATATTCGTGGAACGGCACCTGGTCGCGGAAATGCGGGTCGTCCTGGAACAAGGGCTCGTCGCCCAACACCGGGCGTCGTCCTTTCCCGTTCCTAAGGAAGAGGTTCGACACGCGGCGTGCCAGTTCGTCGGCGATCTCCGACAAGGTCAGCATGGCCCCCGACCCCGTCGGGCATTCGATGGTGAAGTCCTTCGGATAAAAGGTTTCGAACTCGTAGAGGGCCTCGATCAACAGGACGTTGATCGGCATCCAGATCGGGCCGCGCCAGTTGGAATTGCCGCCGAACAGGGTCGTGGCCGACTCGGCCGGCTCGTAATCGACGATGAACCGGGTGCCGCCGTTCTCGTAGACGAAAGGCTCCGCGGCATGCACCTTCGACACCGAGCGCACGCCGTAGTCGGACAGGAACTCGGTTTCATCGAGCATGCGCCGCAACAGCGCCGTCATGCGCTGTCGTCGCAGCAGCGACAACAGCAGGCGGTTCTGCTGCCCTGGCTCCTCCCAGCGGGACACGAGCTCGGCCAGATCCGTTCGGTGCGCGAGGATCCAGCGCAGCCGCGCCACGAAGTTGGGGCAGCTCGCCTCGAGGTCGCCATCCAGCACTTCGACGGCACAGATCGGAATGAGGCCGACGAGCGAGCGCACCCGCAGGGGCACGCGCGATCCGTCCGGCAGGTTGAGCATGTCGTAATAGAACCCGTCCTGCTCGTCCCACAGCCCGCTGGATGCCTCGCCGCTTTCGCCCATCGTGGTCATGGCTTCCGCGATGTAGAGGAAATGCTCGAAGAACTTGGTGGCGATATCCTCGTAGACCGGATTGTCGCGCGCCAATTCGAGCGCGATCCGCATCAGGTTGAGCGCATACATGGCCATCCAGCCGGTGCCGTCCGCCTGGGACAGGAAGCCGCCGGTCGGCAGCGGCTTCGAGCGGTCGAAGACGCCGATATTGTCCAGCCCCAGGAAGCCGCCCTGGAAGATGTTGCGGCCGTCCTTGTCCTTGCGGTTCACCCACCAGGTGAAGTTCAGCATCAGCTTGTGGAACACGCGCTCGAGAAAGGCGCGATCGCCCACCCCGGTGAGGGCACGGTCCATTTCGTAGACCCGCCAGGTCGCCCAGGCATGCACGGGCGGGTTCACGTCGCTGAAATTCCACTCGTAGGCGGGCAGCTGGCCGTTGGGATTCATGTACCATTCGCGGGTCAACAGGATCAGCTGCCCCTTGGCGAAGGCGGGATCGATCAACGCGAAGGTCACGCAATGGAAGGCGAGGTCCCAGGCCGCGTACCAGGGGTATTCCCATTTGTCGGGCATCGAGATGATGTCGGCGTTGTCGAGGTACGGCCAGTCGGCATTGCGGATCGTGCGATGCTCGGGCGGCGGCGCCGGCTGGGTCGGATCCCCGGCAAGCCAGCGACGCACGTCGAAGAAATAGCGCTGCTTCGACCACAGCATGCCGGCCAGGGCCTGACGCTGCACGAGGCGCGCATCGGGTTCGGGAATATCGGCCTGCAACGCCGCGTAGAAGGCGTCCGCTTCGGCGATGCGATCCCGCAGCACGGCCTCGAAGCCCGCCTCGTCGAGCACCGCCGCCTCAGTGGGTGCGAAGCGGAACCGCAGGGTCACGCTGGCGCCGGCCGGGACGTCGAGCCGCACCAGGGCGGCGCATTTGGTGCCTTGCCGGGCCGGGTTGACGGCCTCCGTCCTGCCCCGCGTCACAGCATCGTTGATGCCGTCCTTGAAGAAGCCCGGGCGGGGCTGGCCAAACAAACGGCCGGTGTTGGTGTCATTGTCGCAGAACAGGAAGTCGCAGGGCTGCAGGGCCGTGAAGCAGCGCTGCCCGGTCCCTGCCCGCTCGGCCAGAATCCGCTCGGGCGCGCACTGCTTGAGGCTGGGCCTGGCCGCCCGGTCCGACCACGACCAGGTGTTGCGGGCCCAAAGATGCGGCAGCACGTGAAGCGAGGCTGGGTCGGGGCCGCGGTTGGCCACCGTCACGCGCATCAGGATGTCGTCGGTGCCGGCCTTGGCATATTCGACCGTGACGTCGAAATACCGGTTGTCGGCGAAAATGCCGGTGTCGACGAGCTCGTATTCGGCCTGCGGATGGGCCTTGCGGCGGTTGTTCTCGGCCACGAGGTCGTCGTAGGGGAACTCCGCCTGCGGGTATTTGTAGAGCACCCGCATATAGGAATGGGTGGGGGTGCCATCCTGGTACCACCACAGTTCCTTGACGTCCTCACCGTGGTTGCCCTCGGCATTGGTGAGGCCGAACATGCGCTCCTTGAGGATCGGGTCCTGCCCGTTCCACAGCGCCAGGGCGAGGCACCAGAACTGGTGATCGTCGCTGAAGCCGGCGATGCCGTCCTCGCCCCAGCGGTAGGCGCGCGATCGCGCATGATCGTGCGGCAGGTAATCCCAGGCGTCGCCGGACGCACTGTAGTCTTCCCGCACCGTGCCCCACTGGCGCTCGCTGAGGTAGGGCCCCCAGCGTTGCCAGCCCTGGTCGGACGCCAGCAGACGTCGCCCCTCGACCGTATCCAGGAGGGAGGGAGGATCAGGCGGTGAAGTCTCAGCGGGCACGCGGCGGCTCCAGGAAGGCTGCGGCCGAACCTGAGCATCGTCGGCATCGCGCCGCAAGGGCGCGGCACCCGGGAAAGCCCAGGCCGCGCATGGCGGCCTGGGTTGTTCGTCAAGCCGCTTCCGGCACCGGCAGGCCCATGCCGCGACCCTGGTTGCGGCGCTTCAACGCTTCGTCGTAGAGGGCGCGTTCAGCGTCCTGATGGGCCACCGAGAAGCGCACCAAGGCAGCCACCAGGGCCGTGACCACGACGCAGCAGCCGATGACGAACAGTGTCTGCGGCAGGTTGCCGAGCCCTTTCACCAGGAACCCGGCCGCGACGCCACCAACGTTGCCACCTGCTCCGACGATGCCGGTCACGCCCCCGAGCGCCTTGCGGTCGACGAAGGGCACGATCGCGTAAATGGCGCCGCAGGACATGTGGGTGAAGAGCCCGAAGGCCAGCATGGCCAGGATGGCGGGCGACACCGCAGACATCTTTGAAAACACCAGCAGGCCGATACCCTCGCCGAGCAGCAGGACTACGAGCAGCCCCGTGCGACCCCGAAGGCCGAAGCCGCGCGCCACCCGGTCGGACGCGAGGCCGCCCAGTGCCCGGGCGAACAGCGCCAGCAGGCCGAAGGACCCCGCCGCGAACCCAGCGCTGGCAAGGGTCAGGCCGAAGCGGTCGACATAATAAGAGGCCGCCACGTTATGGATGAACAGCTCGATGCCGAAGCTCGCCGCATAGCAAAGCGCCAGCACCCAAACCCGGTAGTTCGCGGCGGCGCGGCGGAACACGGCCCAACCCCCCTCCTTGCCGGTCTCGATGGCGATGCCGCGCCTGCGAAGGTCGACGATGTCGCCTTCCGGCGTATCCTGGGTCAGGGTCCAATACATGACCGAGACGATCAGCATCATGACGCCGGGCACGATCATGGCATAGCGCCAGCCGAGCCCCTGCCCGACCCCGAGGCTGACGATGGCGGCCAGCAACAGCGGCATGATCGTCTGCGTGACGCCGCCGCCCGAATTGCCCCATCCCCCGACGGTGGCGTTGGCGGTGCCGACCACGTTCGGGGCGAACATCACGGAGGTGTGGAACTGGGTGATGACGAAGCTCGCCCCGATGGCTCCGATGGCGAGCCGGAATGCCAGGAACCCTTCATAGGAATTGGCGAACGCGATACCGATCACCGGGATCGCGCCGAGGGCGAGCAGCGCCGTATAGCTGCGGCGCGGGCCGAAGCGGTCGCACAAGGGGCCGACCACCAGGCGCACCAGGATGGTGATGCCCACGGCCGCGATGTTGATGTTGGCGATCTGGTCCGGCGTCAGGTGGAACTCGCCCTTGATCACTGGCATCAGCGGCGCCACCGCGAACCAGGCGAAGAAGCAGACGAAAAACGCGAGCCAGCTCATGTGGAACGCCCGCATCTGGGGCGTCGAAAAGCTCAGAAGATTGATGCTGGTTGCCTTTTGGGAAGACATGACCACCCCGCTGCAGGATTGAGGAACGGCCGGCATGTCGAACCCACACGCCAGCGCTGATTGCGGCCCGGCGACATTGCCTGACATCGAACCCGAGGCGGGCCCGTGAGGCCCAGGGCCTCGAAAACCGAAGATGCAACACGAGAGACCGGCGCTGGCCCCTGCAACCCCGCCAGAATGGCGAAGCTCTGCTTGGGTTTAAGGATAGAAGTAACGTGGCGGCCTACAAGAATAAAATATAGGCGCGCGGTGCTGCCCTATTCAGCAGAATTGCGCGGCACTGCAGGGAAAGCGCCAATGTAGTGTTCAAGCTGATCGGGATCGAACATCTGCCCATCGAAGAAGCCGTCCGGGCCGAGCAGCATGGTGCCGAAGCGCGACGCCACAGGCGTGGTGTGCCGCAATGCACCCTCGACCTTGGCGCTGGCGCGGGGAAGATCGGTCGACGTTTCCCGCAAGGCTGCACGATAAAGATCCGGCCGGTAAACCCCACGCACCGCCTCGGCATGCGCAGAGCTATGCGTGACCTGCCCCCACCGCACCATCTGGGCATAGAACCATTGCGCATGGCTCACCCAAGGAAAGGTGGCGGCATGCCGACTGAAAACGAGGAAGTCGGCGACCGCCTCGGGTGCTTGGCCGACGCGTCGTTGCATCTGGCCCGTCAGGGCCCGGTGTAGCACCGCCTGGGGAACGTCCAGGATCGCGGGGTTCGCCAGCAGGTCTGCGAGGTCGTCCTGGTTGGTGGGGTCGCCGGCCCAGGCCGCGGCCGCCACCAGGGCGCGGATCAGCGCCATCACGGGCTCGGGGTGGCGCTCCACGAAGGCGGTCCGCAACCCCAGTACCTTTTCCGGCCCTTGCCGCCAAAGCGCCGATTTGGTGATCGCCATGACGCCGAGGCCCGCCGCGACGGCGATCGAATTCCAGGGTTCGCCCGCGCAAAACCCCTCAATGCGCCGCTCGCGCATGGCTTCCACCATGCGCGATGGCGGCAGCACCGTCAGGCGCACGTCGCGATCGGGATCGATGCCGCAAGCGGCCAGCCAGTACCGCATCTCGTAATTATGCCCAGAGAAGGGATGCACCACGGCCAGCCAGGGAGGCTCCTGGCCAGTGCTGCGCCGCTCCGCCAGCACGGTCGCCAGCGCCCGGCCGACTGCGGCTGGGTCGAAGCGGGCGAACTCCGGCGACTGGCCCTGCGCCGTGGCCGCCATCGCGGCGAACAAGTCCGTCGCCAGCGTGATGGCGTTGCCGCCAAGGCCAAGCGACAAGGGTGCCACGGTCGGATCGGCCGGTCGGCCGATGCCCAGCGTCGCGGCGATCGGCATCGGCGCCAGCATCTGCGCGGCATCGAGGTGGCCAAGCGCCACGAGGTCACGGATGTTAGCCCAGGACGTTTCGCGCCTGAGCCGCAATCGCAAGCCCTCGCGCGCCGCAAAACCCTTCTCGACCGCCACCACCAGGGGCGCGCAATCGACCAGTGGAATGAAGCCAAGCGTCAGCACGCCGTCGGCGGCCCGCATCGGGTCCGGCCCGGTTTCGGTGTTTTCGGTCGCCATGCGGCTCATCCCAGCAGCTTCATGGCCGTGATCAAGCCTTGCGCGACCTCGATCATGCGGCGGCTTTCCTTCATGGCGGTGCTGCGCAGCAGCGCATAGGCGTCGGCTTCCGACAGGCTGCGGTTGGCCATCAGGATGCCCTTGGCCTTGTCGATCACCTTGCGCTCCTCGAGCGCCTGCTTGGTGCGGTCGAGTTCCTCGCGCAGGCGGTTCATCGCGTTGAACCGGCTGATCGCCAGATCGAGCACCGATTTGACCCGCTCGCGCCGCAGGCCATTGACCACATAGGCCGAGACGCCGGCATCCACGGCCGCCTCCATGCTGGCCCGATCGGACTGGTCGACGAACATGGCAACCGGCCGCCGCACGCTGCGGGACACCTGAAACATCTGGTCGAGCACGTCCCGATTGGGGTTGCCGAGATCGATCACGATGACCTCCGGATCGATCTCCGTGATGCGGCGCAACAGTTGACGCATGTCGGTCAGCACTGTGACGCGCGCATGGCCGGCGTCCCGCAGACCGTCCTCGATCATGGCGGCCCGCATGGCATCGTCGTCGATCACCAGGATGCGGATGTCGCCTTCGGTCATGGCCGCATCCTCGGGCAGCCGTCGCGATGTTGCAACGCGCAATTGGCGGATGGCTGCAAGGACGCTGCGCTGCGCCGATGGCTGCACAGGATTGCGCCATCTGCCTCCAATCTATTCTTTCGAACTGTTCAAAACTTCAACTTGAGACGCTGTTCTTCGCCATGGTATTTTCAAGCACTGGCGCGGCTGTTGATTTCCGCAACACGCATCCAGCAACGCTTGACCAACGTCGGTTCGGCGCCTTTCCCCGAATGGCCGGGTCTCCGTTCCGCGCGACGTTTCAAGCAGCGTGCCCTCATGCGGGCAGGCTCTGCGAGCCTGATCGTCGGCGCGCCTACCGCCGTTCCGTCCAGCGAGGTGCCCATTGTTGTTCGAAGCCCTCATCGCCCCACGGGTCGCATCGCGATGCCCCTACCGCGACGCCTTGCGTCGCCGTCCGGTCGGCGTCGGTTTGCTGGGTTGGATGCCGGAAGCGTCCGCACCTTGGTCAACGCCTGACCCGATCCTCGGGTACGGCGCGAGCCTTGCATCGCTGTATCGGGCTCGCCGCTCCTTTGGGCGTTCTGTCCGGCCGTCGACCGGCCGATTCACCCAAGGGTGCGAGCGCGCCTGCCTTCAAGCCACCGCATAGGACCGGGTTCCAGATGGGCGACAGCTTTTCTCCCGAACAACGTCGCTGGCTCGAAGGCTTCGCGTCAGGCGCAGCCGCCGTGCGGGTCATACCGCAGCCGTCGCGCGAGGCCGCCGAGCCGACAGGCCCCGAAGCCATCCACCTGAAGGCGCAGGACCGGACCACCGCGGCCGGCCAGAAGCTGGTCGATCAGGAAAAGTGGAAACGCAACGACAACCCCTTCGAAGCCTACCGGCGCCTCAAGGCCGAGGCTTTGGCCGGCGCCAAGCCGAAGCCCGAGGACAACTTCCGCTGGCGCTATCATGGCCTGTTCTATGTGGCGCCCGCGCAGGACAGCTACATGTGCCGGATGCGGGTGCCGAACGGCATCCTCAAGGCCTGGCAGTTCGCTGCCGTAGCCGACGTGGCGGCGCGCCTGGGTGGCGGCTACACCCACGTGACGACGCGCGCCAACCTGCAGATCCGCGAGATCCTGCCCGTCAACGGGCCCGCCGTGCTGGAAGACCTCACCGACATCGGCATCGTGTCGCGCGGGTCGGGCGCCGACAACATCCGTAACGTCACCGGGTCGGCGACGGCCGGCATCGACCCTCACGAACTTGTCGACACGCGGCCCCATGCGCGCGCCTGGCACCATCACATCCTCAACACCCGCGAAATGTACGGCCTGCCGCGCAAGTTCAACGTCGCCTTCGACGGCGCCGGCGCTGTGGCGACGCTCGAAGACACCAACGACATCGGCTTCCAGGCCGTGGTGGTGCCGGATGGCACGCTCGACCGTGCCGGGGCGCCGCTCGCATCCGGCGTCTGGTACCGCCTGGCGCTCGGCGGCATCACGGGTCACCAGGATTTCGCCCGCGACACCGGCGTGATCGTGCCCCTCGACGAGGCGACGCGCGTGGCAGACGCCATCGTGCGGGTGTTCATCGCGCGGGGCGACCGCACCAACCGCAACAAGGCGCGGCTGAAATACGTGCTCGACGTCATGGGCTTCGACCCCTTCCTGGCCGAGGTGGAGGCGGTGCTCGGCACCAAGCTGTCGCGCGTCGAGGCCGCTGTTCTGCCGCCCCGCCCGGCCTATGATCGTCTCGGTCATATCGGGGTCCACGCCCAACGGCAGCCCGGCCTCAACTGGGTCGGGGTGGCGCTGCCAGCCGGCAAGCTGACCTGCGCCCAGATGGACGGCCTCGCGGCCCTGTCCCAAAGCCACGGTGACGGCGACATCCGCCTGACGGTCTGGCAGAACCTGCTGATCTCCGGCGTCGCCGATGCCCACCTCGATGCCGTGAAGGTCGGCATCGTCGCCCTCGGGCTTGACTGGACCGTGACGCCGCTCCGGGCCGGCCTCATCGCCTGCACGGGCAATCAGGGCTGCAAATTCGCAGCCTCGGACACGAAGTCCCACGCGATCGCCATTGCGGACCATTGCGAGCCCCGCGTCGCGCTCGACCAACCGATCAACATCCACCTCACCGGCTGCCACAACTCCTGCGCTCAGCACTATATCGGCGACATCGGCCTGATCGGCGCCAAGGTGACGATCAACGAGGAAGGCGATCAGGTCGAGGGCTATCACCTGCATGCCGGTGGCGGTTATGGCAGCGACGCTGGTATCGCGAAGCTGCTTTATTCCGACGTGAAGGCCGAGGCGGTTCCTGGCAAGGTCGAAGGCCTGCTGCGGGCCTATATGGACCACCGCGCCCATCCCGAGGAAAGCTTCGCCAGCTTCGCGCGCCGCCACGCGCCCGAACAGCTGATCGCCCTGGCCGAGGCTGCGGCATGACGGCCCCCCTGCCCGTCGCCCGCATGGAGCTGGTGCCCGAATCGGCACCCTTCACGGAAGATCAGCGCATCTGGCTGTCGGGCTTCTTCGCCGCGGCCCTCGGGCCTATCGCGTCGCCGGAAGCCTTGTCGGGCGCGGCGCTGGTGGGCCTGGGGCTTGGCGCGGCGGCCGAGGCTCCGGCCGGGCCGGCGCTCGCCAGCAACGACGAAGCGCCTTGGCACGACCCCGCCATGGCAGCACCGGAGCGCATGAAGCTCGCCGACGGCAAGCCGCTCGCGCCGCGCCTGATGGCCGCCATGGCGCAGCAGGATTGCGGGCAATGCGGCTATAATTGCGCCGACTATGCCAATGCGATTTTTCTTAAGACGGAGGCCCGCCTCAACCTTTGCGCGCCGGGCGGCAAGGAAACGGCGCGGCTGGTGAAGGGGCTCGCCTCCGAGGTCGAGGCCGGCGGCACCGTGCAGGCCGAAGTCGTGCTGCCGGCCGCCGAGGCTGGCACCAAGCCGTCCGTGGTCGGCGTTTCGCGCGAAGCCCCCGGCCTGGCGACCTTCCTCAGCCGCCGCAAGCTCAATGGCGGCGGCTCCGAAAAGGAAACCATGCACGTCGAGTTTCAACTCGGCGATGGGCTCGCTTACGAGGCCGGCGACAGTTTTGGCATCTTTCCGCGCAATCACCTCGGCCATGTCGACCAGGTCATCGCGCTTCTGGGTGCCTCTCCGCTCACCGAAGTACGGGGCCGCACGTTGCGCGCGGTGCTGACCGACGAAGTGTCGCTCGACCCGGCCCCCGATGCCCTGTTCGAGCTGTTTTCCTTCATCCTGGGCGGCAAGGACCGGGAAGCGGCCCGTGCCCTGGCGCGCGGCGAGGACCCGCATGGCGATGCGGCCACGACGGACGTGCTGGCGGCCCTGCAGAAATTTCCGAAGGCCCGGCCGCATGCCGAAGCCTTCGTCGATGCCTTGGAGCCGTTGCAGCCGCGGCTTTATTCCATTTCGTCGTCGCCAAAAACCGAAGCCGGCCGCTTGACCCTGACGGTCGATGCGGTGCGCTACGTCATCGGCAAGCGCCGACGGCTCGGCGTGGCCTCGACCTATCTGGGCGAGCGGGCCGAGCCGGGCGATGCGCTGCGGGCCTATGTCCAGAAGGCGCATAATTTCGCTTTGCCGGCCGACGGCAAGCTCCCGGTCATCATGGTCGGGCCCGGCACCGGCATCGCGCCGTTCCGCTCCTTCCTGCACGAACGTCAGGCGACGGCGGCACCGGGACCGAACTGGCTGTTTTTCGGGCATCAGCGGCAAGCGACCGATTTCTTCTACAAGGCCGAGCTGCAGGCCATGCAGGCCGCCGGGCACCTCACCCGGCTGTCGCTCGCCTGGTCGCGCGACGGCGATCAGAAGTTCTATGTGCAGGACCGCATGCGCGAGGTCGGCGCCGCCTTGTGGCAATGGTTGCAACAGGGCGCCCACTTCTACATCTGTGGCGATGCCAAGCGCATGGCCAAGGATGTCGAAGCCGCCATGGTGGACATCGCGGCCCAGCATGGCGGCTTGTCGCGCGAGGATGCGGTCGATCACATCGCCGGCCTGAAGAAGGCCGGCCGTTACCAGGCGGATGTTTATTGATGGGTGACGCAGCCCCGATGCACCCGCTGCGCGGGCTGCTGGTGCCATTGGTCAAGCTGGCGCTGGACGGCGGATCGCCCGCGGCCTCGGGCTGGCGGCAGGACGCCGCCCGGGCTCACGATGCCATGGCTGGATGGACGCCAGGCGCGGACGACCTTGCCCGGGATTGGCCGGCTGCCGTGGCGCTCGCCGAGCGCGACCCGGCCGTGCGCACCGACGAGACCGTCAATCCCACCTTGCCGCGCATCAGCCCGGTGACGCTTGCGGCCTTGTCGGCACAGCACCCCGATTGGGACATTATCGTTGCGGCAATCCGGGACAATGCGTCCTTCGGATGAGCCTCGTGCTCAGGTCGAGGCCGTCTCCGCCATGCGCTGCATCTTGGCCTCGACGCTGGCATAGGGTTCCTGCCGCTCGATGTTCCAGTAGCGCAGCTGGTCGAGGGCGATCGGCTGGCCCGTGACGCCGCACCGCACGAAGGTGCCTGGCCGCACCACGCGGAAGTCGCCGTCGCCATATTCGAGCTTGGCTTCGTTGCCGCCGATCGCTTGGCGTTCATGTCGGTTCATGGCCGGTGCCTCGCGGTCGGCAGGGTGTCTGGCCCGCACATGCCATTTTTGCGGGTCCCCGGCAAATCATGCGTCCGTCACGGCTCGAACAGCGTGGGTTGCACGGCCGCGGTCGGCGCCTTGCGACCACGCGAAGGTCGCGCGGGTGCGATGGCCTGATCGCCGCCGGGTGCCGGCTGCACCGTGACGCTGCCATCCGCGAATTCGATGATTGCGAGCCGAAGGTCCTGCAGTGCGGCGGCCGAGCGGACGGCCTGCCCGCCATCGTCCCGCACCAGGGCATAGCCACGGGCCAGCACGCTTTTATAGCCGAGGCTGCGCAACAACGGCGTCGCGGCGGCCAAGCGCCGCCCGCGCTGGCTCACCATGCCGTCGCGCGCCCGCCGCAACCGGTCGCCCAGGCCGGCGACGCGGGTGCGCTCCGCGGCCTGCCGGCTGGCGATCACACGCAACCGCGCTTGAAACGCGGTGCCGAGCCGAGCCTCGATGGCCGAGAAGGCTGCACGGTGCCGCTCCATCCGGCGCAGGCCGGCGCTACGCAATCGCTCGCGCAACCCTTCGATCTTCTGGGCCGTGCGGGCCATGGTGGCGTGCGGCGACTGGCTCGCCAAGCGTGTGGTGGCGCGCGCCAGCGCCAGCCGCAGGCGGTCGTGCCGCGCCTTGAGGGTGGCGGGCATCTGGGTGGCGGCGCGATCGAGCCGCTGTCGCGGCAGGGCCGTCACCTCGGACCCGGATGGCAGGTGCCGGCTCAAGGCCCGCACTTCCGCGTTGCGCCGGTCGAGGATGTTGGCGATAGCGGATCGGTGCCGCATCCGCAGACGCTCCGTGCCCCCCATCAGGTCGAGCAACACCGGCAGTACGAGTTCGGCCGCGCCGGTCGGGGTGGGGGCGCGCAGATCGGCCGCATGGTCGATCAGCGTCCAATCTGTTTCGTGCCCGACCGCCGAAACGAGCGGAATGGCGCTTTCGGCCGCGGCCCTGACGACGGCCTCGTCGTTGAACCCCCACAGGTCTTCGAGCGAACCGCCGCCCCGCGCCACGATGATGACGTGCGGCCGCCGCACCGCACCCTCATCCAAGAGCGCATTGAAGCCACGGATCGCGGCCGCCACCTCGTCGCCGCTCGCCTCCCCCTGCACCCGCACGGGCCAGACCAGGACGTGGCGAGGAAAACGCGCCGCGACGCGGTGCAGGATATCGCGAATCACAGCGCCGGTGGGCGAGGTCACGACCCCGATGACGGACGGCAGGAACGGCAGCGCCCGCTTGCGGGCACTGTCGAACAGCCCTTCCGCCGCGAGCCGCAGCCGGCGCTCTTCCAAGATGGCCATCAAGGCGCCGACGCCGGCCGGCTCCAGGCTCTCGATGACGATCTGATACGAGGACTTGCCCGGAAAGGTGGTGACCTTGCCGGTGGCGATCACCTCCATGCCCTCCTCGGGCTTGATCTTCAGACGGGCGAAGGCGGTTCGCCACACCACGGCGTCGATGCGGGCGCCCTCGTCCTTCAGCGAGAAATAGGCGTGGCCGGAGGAATGCGGCCCCCGGTAGTTCGACACCTCGCCGCGCAGCCGCACGTGACCGAACCGCTCCTCGACGGTTCGCTTCAACGCACCCGACAGGTCGCTGACCGACAGTTCGGGGACGTTACCGCCCGCCGGCATGGAATCGGGGAGCAATGCGGGCTCTGCCGGGGTGGCGGCGCGATTGCTGGTTTTGCGCGGCATGCTAGAACCTGGCCGTTTCAAGGAGCGGGCACGGAACGCCCGCGGGGCGGGTCGTGTCAATGAATGTGCTTCTTCTGGGTGCGGGCGGGCGCGAGCATGCCCTGGCGCTCGCGCTGTCGAAAAGCCCCGACCTCACCCGGCTGATCGTCGTGCCCGGCAATCCCGGCACGGCCGCGATCGCCGAGAATGTGAGCCTGTCGCTCGACGACCATGCCGGCCTGCTGGCCCTGGCGCGGCAGCGAGCGGTCGAGCTCGTCGTAGTCGGGCCGGAGGCCCCGCTGGTGGCCGGCATCGCGGACCTGTTCCGTGACGCCGGCATCCCGGTGTTCGGGCCGAGCGCCGCTGCGGCGCAGCTCGAAGGCTCGAAAAGCTTCACCAAGGATCTGTGCCGCGCCTTCGCAATCCCGACCGCCGCCTATGAAACCTTCACGGATGCCGAGGCCGCCAAGACCTATGTGCGACAGGGTGCCTTCCCGGTCGTCATCAAGGCCGATGGTCTCGCGGCCGGCAAGGGCGTCATCATCGCGGCAGACGTCACCGAGGCCGAATCGGCGCTCGACGACATCTTCGGCGGCCTGTTCGGCGGCGCCGGGGCGCGCGTGGTGATCGAGGACTTCTTGGAGGGTGAGGAACTTTCCTTCTTCGCGCTGTGCGACGGCACGCGCGCCCTCCCGTTCGCGTCGGCGCAGGACCACAAGCGTGTCGGCGAAGGCGACATCGGCCCCAACACGGGCGGGATGGGGGCAGTGTCCCCCGCCCCTTCGATGACGCCGACGCTCGAGGGCGCGATCCTCGAGCGCATCATCCGGCCCACGCTGGCCGGCATGGCGGCGCGCGGCATGCCGTTCCAGGGTGTGTTGTTCGCCGGCCTGATGGTCGACCCCAACGGCGATCCGCAACTCATCGAATATAATGTAAGGTTCGGCGATCCCGAGGCCGAGGTGATGCTACCGCGCCTCGACCAGGACCTGCTTGCGCTGTTGCAAAGCTGCGCCGAAGGCGCCCTGCCCGAATGGCCGCTTCGCTTCCAGGACGATGTGGCGCTCGGCGTCGTCATGGCGGCGCGCGGCTACCCGGAGGCGCCCGAAACCGGCACGCCGATCGTATCGCTGCCAGCCGACAACGACACCGTCACGGTGTTTCATGCCGGCACGCGGGAGGCGGACCAGGGGCTCGTGGCGGCCGGTGGGCGCGTGCTGGTGGTGACGGCACGCGGAGCCACGGCCGAGCAGGCGCAAGCCAGGGCTTACGCGGCTGTGGATGCGGTCGACTGGCCGGGCGGCTTCTGCCGACGTGACATCGGCTGGCGCGCCATCGCGCGCGAGCGCGCCAAGGCGGCGCAGGCTGAGCAATAGCCGTTCCGCCGGTCCGTATCGGTGGTCGTTAGAGCGCCGCCTCGCTGACGTTTAGCAGCGCATCGAGACGCCACAGCGTTTCCGCATCGACGACGCCATCGATGCGACGAGGGCGGTAGCGACGCTGGAAGGCCCGCACCACGGTCTCGGTTTCGGCATCATGGACGCCGCTGAGTGTCAGGCCATAGCCGAAGGCGTGCAGGCGGCGTTGCACCTCGCCAACGGGGGTCGACACCTCGCGGTCCTGGCCGCCGTCGTCGAACGTCTCCGGCCAAAGGCCGACGCCGTGGCGGGCCAGGATCGACCAGGGGAAGCACTCCCCCGGATCCCGCTTGCGACCCGGTGCGATGTCGGAATGCGCCAGGATGCGGTCGGGCCGGATGGCATGCCGCTGCATCAAGGCGCGGCACAAGGCCGTGACGGCCGCGATCTGCGGTTCGGGGAAGGGCGGCAGCCCGAAATCGTGACCGCCATTGACGACCTCGATGCCGATCGAGGCCGAATTCATGTCGGTTTCACCGCGCCAGATCGACCGGCCGGCATGCCAGGCCCGTCGGTCGTCGGCTACGAGCTGCAGCACTGCTCCGTCCTCCAGGACGACATAATGGCACGACACCTGCGACACCGGATCGCACAGCCAAGCCACCGCCGACGGCCCATCGCGCATGCCTGTGTAATGCAGGATCACGCTGTCCGGAGCGGCATAAAGGTCCGCCCGCACCCCATGGTTTGGCGACGACCATGACCGGTCGATCGGAGGGAAGCCGAGCCGCATCGTCAAACCAGGGTGGTCAGTAGGCGTAATATTGCAGGCAGACCTGGTTGCCGTAGGGATCGTAGCCGAATCGGGCACAGGCCGGCGGCGGCGGAGCGGCGTAAACGACGCGAGGCGGCGGCGGGGCCGCATAAACAACCGGTCCCGGTCGCGGCGTCGAAGCCGACCCCAGAATGGCGCCCGTCGCGGCGCCGATGGCCCCACCCGCGAGAGCCCCCCCGGCGCGGCCGGACGCCAGGCCGCCGATCAGAGCGCCCGTGGCGCCGCCCAGCACGGCGCCATTGGCCGTGTTCTGCTGTTGCGGCGTGTAACAACCCGACAGCAGCAGCGCCGACGCCAACGCTCCCACGGTCAACACTGAAAGTCGCATCGTAGATCTCCTTTGGGCCGGCAAGCCTGGACGGTTCCCGCGCCGTAACAATTGCGCGTGATGCTGAAAGGACGATGAACATGTCAAATCGGCTGCACATCGCGCGTCCTGGCCTGCCAATTAGGCATTGCCGAGTCGAGTACGTGGAAAACTTGACAAAGCCGGATTTGGTCTCCCCTACAGCGACAATCCATTCGGGATGTGTCGCTCAAGACACAGTTCCGTTTTACATTCTGTGTTGCCGAAGTGCATGACACGTTTCAGCCATGATTCCTGGGTGGTTTGGCAGCACGAAACGGCCAGAAAGTTGGGAATTTGCTGAAAACGCCTCGTGCCGCGCTGGGTCTGGCCCTCGCTTTCTTCGCAGGGACCACCCTTCAGGCCGAAGCCGGATTCGGCGGCTGGGGACAAGCCACCTACGAGAAGCCCGCGCCGACGCCCGAGGCTGCACCGGCGCCACAAGCAAACGTCCCGACGGCCACTGCGGCCGTCAAGGCTTCGCGCGGCCGGCAAAGTCATGAACGCGCTGCCGCCGTACGCCGGCACACGACGGTGCAGACGGCCGCCAAGGAAACGCTGCCGGCCCCTACCCCTGTTGTTGTGGCCGACCCGGTCGCGGCCGCGGGTCCGGTGGAAAGCGCGGCCCCGACGATCCGTGACCTCGTCACCAAGCACGCTCGGGAAAACGGCGTGCCGGAGAAGCTCGCAGCCGCGGTGGTGAATATCGAAAGCCGCTTCAATCCGAAGGCACGCGGCGGCAGCGCCCTCGGCTTGATGCAGATCAAATATGATACCGCCCGCAGCATGGGCTATGGCGGCGGCGTCACAGCGCTGTTCGCGCCGGAAACCAATCTCCATTTCGGCATGAAGGTGCTGGCCGACGCCTACAAGGCGTCGAACGGCGACGTGTGCATGACCTTGGCCCGTTATCAGTCGGGTCACCGCGTCACCCGCGCCTCGGCCGCCAACCGGGCTTATTGCGCCCGCGCACGCTCCTATATGGCACGCGCCACCTGACGATTGGGATTCGGGCGGCAAGGTCATCCAGGCCCGACTGTTTCAAGCCTCGTTCCCCAGTTTGCCAATCAGACCCATAAGGCTCTGCCGTCAGGCCGACGGGATGATCCGGTCAGCCCCATGAAACGCCGTGACCGAGTCGCGGCGTGCGATGCCCAGGAGAGTGAGATCGAGCGCCTGGGCGCGTTCGAGCGCCAGGGCCGTCGGCGCTGAAATGCTGACCAGGGTCCGGCAGCCGAAGATCGCGGCTTTTTCTACCATCTCGAACGAAGCGCGGCTGGTGATCAGCAGAAAGCCGTCGTCGGCCGCGACGCCGGCCCGCAGCAGCGCGCCAATCAGCTTGTCGAGCGCGTTGTGACGGCCGACATCTTCGCGCACCAGTGCGACGCTGCCGTCGAATCGGCACCAGGCGGCACCGTGAACGGCGCGCGTCTCTGCGCTTAAAGGCTGCAGACGCTCGAGGTTCGCCAAAGCGGTGTTGATCGCTGTGAGCGGCACGAAGGGGGCCGGCCCCTGTGCTGCTTCCTGGGCGCGTCGCAAGGCTGACAGATCCTCGATCCCGCACAGGCCACAACTGGTGCGGCCCGACATTGCTCGCTTGCGGGCCAGATGCGCGTGCAGGCGGGCCCCGGCCAGATCGATCCGCAGCACCAGCCCGCCGTCGCTAACCCGAACCGAGACACCACGCAGATCAGCGATGGTCTTGATGATTCCCTCAGTCAGGCTGAACCCGAACGCGAAATCGTCGAGATCGTCCGGCGTCAGCATCATTACGCCGAAGGGGACATCGCCAAAGACGACCTGAACCGGACGCTCCGTCGCGAGCCGGCGCTCCCCGGACGTCACATCGCCCGCGAAGCCAAAGGTGCGGATGGCGCTCGGCAGGCTGGTCGGCTGGGTGGCCGTGGCCGCTTTGTCGTCATCGTCCGAAAGATCGGGGCGTGCAGTGTGGGCCGTCATGCGCCGTCAACCGCTTGAACGGCCCGCCAGGTCCGTGGGCCGACGACCATGAGGGAACACCCGGTCATTCTGCCACGGCTTGCGGTCAGGCCACCGTCAGCGCCGACCGCATGGGGGCATCGACGGCCTCGCTGATCACCGGTTCCAACTCCGAGGCGCCGTCGAGCGCCATGGCAGTTCGCATTTCGCGGACGTCAACCGCGACTGTCATGCCGAGATTGTCCTCGCCGGCCCCATAGAACGTGCCCGACAGCGGCAGGGCCTGGCGCGGATCGCGAGCCACCGCGACCCGGATGAGGTCGCGGTTGCCGACGATGCCGTTGGTCGGATCGAACTCCACCCAGCCGGCGCCCGGCAGATAAACCTGACACCAGGCATGGGTGTTGCCGCCGCCCACATGCGTGTCGATCGCATCGTTCGGCACATGCAGGTAACCCGACACGAAGCGGGCCGCGAGGCCGAGCGATCGCACCGCCTCCATCATCAGCACTGCAAAGTCGCGACAGGTGCCCTTGGTTGAGTTCAGCGTCGTCAGCGGGTCCTGGGTGCCGCGCTCATGCCGGTGCGTGTAGGTGAAGCTTTCCTTGATCGCGTAAGTCATGGTCATCAACAGCTGGCCGGTGTCGGTGGCCCGGCCGGAGCGCAGGAAGCGCCTCACCCAGCTGTCGATCTTGTGTTCCGGGTCGAGATATTGGCGCTCGATCAGGCGGGACAGATCGGGCATCTCCTCCGCCCCGTAGGTGAACGGATAGGCGCGCGCATAGTCCTCGATCGAATAATCGGGCACGTTCGACGGCGTATGGTCGAGCACGATGGTGGTGTCGAAGCGAAGCTGCTTGGCCTCCCCGGCAAAGCTGGCGATCGCCACGCAATTGCCGAAGACGTCGTGCAGCCAGCGAATGCGGCGCGGCTCCGGCGTGATGACGAGGTCCGACGAGATCAGCCGTTGATCGTAGCTGTCGCGCGGGCGGAACATGATGCGGTGCTCGCCGAAACGCACGGGCCGCTTGTAGTCATACGTCGTGACATGCCGAACCGACAGAACGGTCATGATGCCCTTTTCATGTGAGCGTCGCGCGATGGGGACGAGGCGCAAGCATGCTTCCACCCACGCCCCGCAGGCCAGGCGGCGCTTCAGCCTGGCTCGACGCCCTATCATGCCACGGCTGGGGCCGGCACGCATCCTCGGCATGGGACGTGCCCGCGCTATCGGAAAACAAATCCTTGCGGCGTGTCGTTCGGGGCGCGCCGCTTCGCCGGTTCAAGCCTCGAGGGCGGTGGCCGGAAAACGCGTGCTGTAGCTCCGCGTGTGGCTCGTTGCCTCGGGGAGCTCCTCCGTGATGACGTTGAATTTCAACAGACCCGCATAACCAAAGGCCGTCGAGATGGCGACATCCACCGCGTCCCGCCCATAAGCCATGACGATGCGGCCGATCCGCCGCTTGTTGTGGCGGGCATCGAAGGTCCACCAGCGGCCGCCGAGATAGACCTCGAACCAGGCCGAGAAGTCCATCGGATCGGGGACGATCGGAACACCGATGTCGCCAAGATAACCGGTCGCATAGCGGGCCGGGATGTTCATGCAGCGGCACAGGGTGACGGCCAGATGGGCGAAATCCCGGCATACCCCCACCTGCTCGAAGTGCCCCTCGCTGGCGGTGCGGGTGGCGCGGGCCTGCTGGTAGTCGAAGCGGATGCGGTCGTGCGCGTAATCGACGATCGCCTGCACCCGGTCCCACCCCAGGCGCGTGTTGCCGAATAGCGACCAGGCGAGACCACTCAGATGTTCCGTGTCGCAATAGCGGCTCGGCATCAGGAACACCATGACGTCGTCCGGCAAATCCTCGACGTTGTGCTGCACGGCATTGCGGTCGGCTTCATCCAGCAATCCGCTGTCCTCAACGGTAAAATCGGCCCGGATGCTGACTTCGCCGGCCGGGGCCAGGATGCGCTTAACGCGGTTGCCGAAGCCGTCGCGATAACCACGCATCGGCACGAACGGCTCGCAAGTGATGTTCTGCGGCGAAACGAGGTGCGGCTCGCGTTCAGGCCGGACGCTGAGCAGAAAGCTCATCGCCGTCGGAGCGTTGCATAGATAGGAGATGTCGAAGCCGCACCGGATACGCATGGGTTCGCCGCCGTTCTCAACCGGCGCCAGCATGTTGGACGATGCTGCGCCTGCACTGTCGAAGCCGCAGTATAGTGGGTCGGTTCCGCGGTTGACGCCGTTTCTCCAAGCAAGCATGCGCAAATGTTGTGCGCAGGCCATGACGGTTGCTGCGGCCGCTTGATGCGACCAGCGATAAATCGGCGATTGCCACCGGCAGGAGGTCAGCGGCATAAGCGGCAGACCCAAACGGCCTCCGCTGCCGCATCCGTCCAAGACGAGGATCACAATCATGAGCGTGTCAGCACTCCCCCCCGACAGCGCGATCTACGTGCCTTTCCGGCTTGGCCGCCGCCCGGCCGCCTTCAAGGCCCTGGCGGTGCTGGCCGCCACCGGCGTGCTGGCCGCCTGTTCGTGGATCTCGGTGCCGATGCTGCCGGTGCCTGTGACGATGCAGACCCTGGGCGTCACCGTGGTGGCGGCCTTGTTCGGCTGGCGCCTCGGTACGGCGGCCATCCTGGCCTGGCTGGCCGAAGCAGCCATCGGCCTGCCGGTGCTTTCGGCCGGCCATTCCGGCATCGCCTATTTGATGGGGACCACCGGCGGCTACCTGCTGGCCTTCGTGCTGACCGGTCTGCTGGTCGGCGCCGCGGCAGAAAAGGGTTGGACCGTCCGCAGCCTAGCATCGGCCTTCGTTGTGATGGCGGCCGCCAACCTGTTCATCCTGGGGATCGGGGCCGCATGGCTCGCCATGTTCGTCGGTGCCAGCAAGGCGGTCGCCCTCGGCGTCACGCCGTTTCTGATCGGCGGCATCCTCAAGGCTGCCTTGGCGGCTTGCGGCATCGAGGCTGCCCGTCGGCATCTGCCGCTTCGCTGAGCGGCAGCCCCGGCCGCGTCAGGCGGCCGGGCTCGACCGGGGCGAAATCATGCGGTGACCGCTGATTTCCGTTCCGGCATCCGGCGAGAACCGGACATTCCAGAAGGTCGCCAGCAGCGATATCGCCGAGACGGCCAGGAAGGCGGTCGAGAAATCCGCAAGCTGCACCGTCGCATGCTGGCGCAGGGTCATCGAGCCCTGCAGCGCCACTGCGGCGATGCAGATGCCCACCGACAGCATCAGCTGCTGGAAGGTGGTGTAGAAGCTCGTCGCCCCGCTCATGCGCTCATGCGGGATCTCGTCGTAGGCGACCGTGTTGTAGGCGGTGAACTGAAACGACATGAAGAACCCGCACAACACCAGCACGGCAAAGATGACGCCGTAAGGTATGCCGGGCCGGAAGGCGGCGCAAAGCGCGTAGCCGGCGCTCGACACGACGCCATTGACGATCAGACTGCGGCGAAAGCCGAACCGGCGCAGCAGCTTGGGCGCAAAAGCCTTCATCGACACCGAGCCGACCGCGGTGGCCAGCACCAGCGTGCCGCTTTGCGCCGCCGTCAGGCCGAAGCCGAGCTGAAACATCAGCGGCAGCAGGAACGGCTGCGCGCCCTGGGTGATGCGGGTCAGCGAACCGCCCCACACCGACAGGCCGAAACTCGGGATGCGCATCAGCGACAGATCGAGGATGGGCGATACGACCCGCCGGGCATGCCTCACATACAGGCCGGCGAAGATCGCACCGACGCCGAGCAGCGCCAGGGCGACATCACGCTCACCGGCGTGGCTGGCGAGCTCGAAGCCGAAGAACAGGCATCCGAGGCCGATCCCCGACAGGAAAAGGCCGAGAACGTCGAAGCGACCCTCGTCCGTGCGGGGCGTTTCGGCGATGAACAACGACACCAGCACGAAGCCCAGGCAGCCGATCGGCACGTTGATGTAGAAGATCCAGCGCCAGTCGAGATAGGTGACGATGAAGCCCCCCACCGGCGGGCCGATGATCGGGCCGATCATCGCCGGCACCAGCAGCCACGACATGGCCGACACCATGTTGCGCCGCTCGACGCTGCGCAACAGCACCAGGCGGCCGACCGGCATCATCATCGCACCGCCCAGGCCCTGAAAGACGCGCGCCGCCACCAGGGCCGGCAGGCTGTTGGCTTGTCCACAAAGGATCGACCCGAGCGTGAACACCACGATGGCCGAGCGGAACACCAGCTTGGCGCCGAACCGGTCGGCCACCCGGCCGCTCGCCGGAATGAACACCGCCAGGCTCAACAGATAGGACGTCAGCGCCACGCTCATGTTGGGAGCTGTGACGCCGAAATCCCGCGCCATCGTGGGCAGGGCCGTGGTCAACACGGTCGCGTCGAGCTGTTCCATGAACATGGCGCTGGCGACGATCAGGGCGATGGTGCGGAAGTTCTGGGTCGGGGCTGCAGGCACGGCGGGATGGGTCGGATGGGACAAGGCCTGCGGCATGGGCGCGGACCACTCCTGACACGGGGTTGGGGCTGGCGCGGCCACGGCCGCTCCAGCCTCGTATAATCCACATGCACATTATGTGCTGAACAATTTACATCCGTCTGGCATGCGCAGGGCGGGACCCCTCACCGCTCCACCGTCAACGCGATCCCCATGCCGCCGCCGATGCACAGCGTGGCCAGCCCCTTGTGGGCATTGCGGCGCCCCATCTCATGGAGCAGCGTGACCAGCACCCGCGCCCCGGAGGCGCCGATCGGATGGCCGATCGCGATCGCGCCGCCGTTGACGTTCACGATCGCCGGATCCCAGCCCATACCCTTGTTGACCGCCAGGGCCTGCGCCGCGAAGGCCTCGTTGGCCTCGATCAGCTCGAGATCCTTGACCGACCAGCCGGCCTTTTCGAGCGCCTTGCGGGACGCCGGAATGGGCCCTGACCCCATGACGGCCGGATCAACGCCAGCGGTCGCCCAGGAGGCGATGCGGGCCAGCGGCGTGAGCCCGCGCTTGCGCGCCGCTTCCGCGCTCATCAGCACCAGGGCGGCGGCGCCGTCGTTGATGCCCGAAGCGTTGGCGGCCGTGACGGTGCCGTCCTTCGAGAAGGCAGGTTTCAGCTTCGACACCATCTCAAGCGTGGTGCCATGGCGGATGTATTCGTCCGTGTCGATGACCGTGTCGCCCTTGCGCCCCTTCACGGTGACGGGTGCGATCTCGTCGGCGAAGCGTCCGGCCGCCTGGGCGGCCTCGGCCTTGTTCTGCGACGAGACCGCGAAGCGGTCCTGATCTTCGCGGGTGATCTGCCAACGGGTCGCGATGTTCTCGGCCGTGGCGCCCATGTGGTAGCCCTGGAAGGCATCCATCAGGCCGTCGCGCAGCATGGTATCGACGAGCTTCAGGTCGCCCATCTTGGTGCCGCCCCGCATGTGAGCGGCATGCGGCGACAGGCTCATCGATTCCTGGCCGCCCGCCACGATGATTTCCGCGTCGCCGTTGGCGATCTGTTGCAGGCCGAGCGACACGGCCCGAAGGCCCGAACCACACACCTGGTTCAAGCTCCAGGCGGTCTTCTCCTGGGGGATGCCGGCCGCCATGGCGGCCTGGCGAGCCGGGTTTTGACCCTGCCCCGCCGTGAGGACATGGCCAAGGATCACCTCGTCGACCTCGCCCGCTTCGACCTTGGCCCTATCAAGAGCGGAGCGGATCGCGGTGGCGCCGAGTTCGTGCGCCGGAACGGCAGCAAAGACGCCGTTGAACGATCCGACGGGCGTGCGAGCCGCGGATACGATGACGATCTCGGACATCCTTCCCTCCATATTGCATGGCCCGACCGTCGCAACCGCCGCGGGCTTGGGATTAAGATCGGGCAGAGCCCTGAGTGCTGCAAGCGTGTGCCGCGAGATTTCGCCAGGCCAGCAGCCTGGACCCGCAGCAGGGCGCCCCGCTGCCCACGGACGCCGCATTTGCACCGTTTTCGGACGGCTGCCCGAAAAATGTGTTCCCCGGCCCAGGCAAACCGCCTATGCGTTTAACAGCCGTGGCATGGTTCTGCTGCAGTGCGTTTCGCAGGTCGGTCATGAGCGTCGGCGACACCCAGCCCATCACAATTAAGAAATATGCCAACCGGCGGCTCTATAATACCGGCACCAGTACCTATGTGACGCTCGAAGACTTGGCCGTCATGGTCAAGCAGGGCGAAGACTTCGTGGTGTTCGACGCCAAGACCGGCGAAGAGATCACCCGCTCGGTGCTGGCCCAGATCATTTTCGAACAAGAAGGCAAGACCGGCCAAAGCTTGTTGCCGATCACGTTTCTGCGGCAGCTCATCCGGTTTTATGGCAACAGCATGCAGATGCTGGTGCCGAGCTACCTGGAGTTCACCATCGATCGGCTGACGAGCGAGCAGCACAAGCTGCGCGATCAGATGGAAACGGCGCTCGGCACCAAGTTCATGCCGGGCCAGGCCGTGCGGAGCCAGATGTTCGAACAGCTCGAAGAGCAAACCCGCAAGAACATGACGATGTTCTCGAAGGCGCTCGGCATGTTCAATCCGTTTGCGGCGGGGGCCCCCCAGGCCACGACGCCCGCGTTCGTGCCCGATGAAGCCGCTTTGGCGGACGTGCCGGAAGCGGACGACATCGAAACGGTCCGACGCGACATGGCGCACCTCCAGAAGCGGCTCGACCGTCTGGCCAATCGCGATTGACGGCACCGACGTGAGTTCTGTGACGGTTGAAGATGGGCGTGCCTGTGAGCTTGGCGTTGTCGCCCCGCCCGGGCTTGCGGTGACGAGCCTCGACCCATGACGGCGACGAGTGCCTCGGCCCACCCGTTCAGCCATCCGGCCTTCCGGCTGTTCTGGATCGCCCGCACGTTGTCGTCGCTCGCCTTCCAGATGGCGGCCGTGGCACTCGGCTGGCTGATCTATGACCGCACCCACAGCGCCGCCAGCCTCGGCTTCGTCGGTCTGGCGCAGTTCGCGCCGCAGATCGTTCTCACCTTTTTGGTCGGCCATGTGGCGGACCGCTACGATAGGCGAACGATCGTCACCATCTGCCAGGCCGTCCAGGCCTGCGCCGTTCTGGTGCTGACGCTCGGCATCCTGGGTGGCTGGCTGCACATCGCCGGCATCTATGGGGTGATCGCGGTGTTCGGCGGCGCCAGAGCCTTCGAGCAGCCGACCGCCTCGGCGCTGCTGCCCGGCACCGTGCCGGCCGTGATCCTGCCGCGGGCCGTGGCTGTCTCCTCCACCGCCATGCAAACGGCGTCGATCATCGGACCGGCCCTCGGCGGCCTGCTTTACGGCCTTGGTCCGGTGGTGCCTTTCGCCTGCGCGGCGATCGGCTTCGCGGCCGCGAGCGCCTCGATCAGCGCCATGCGGCTCGAACGCGTGCCGCCCCGCAAGGAAACCGCGACCTTGGCGTCGGTGTTCTCCGGGCTGCATTTCATCCGCGAGCGACCGATCGTGCTTGGCACTATTTCGCTCGACCTTGTGGCGGTGCTGCTCGGCGGGGCCACGGCGTTGCTGCCCATCTATGCACGCGACATCCTGCATACGGGCCCCTGGGGGCTTGGCCTGCTGCGCCTCGCCCCCGCGCTCGGCGCCCTGGCGATGGGCATCGCCATGTCGGTGGTGCCGCTCCAGCGCCACGTCGGCATGAAGATGTTCTCGGCCGTCCTGGTGTTCGGCCTTGCGACGCTGGTGTTCGCCTTTTCGACCAACGTGGCCTTGTCGGTGGCAGCCTTGGTGGTGCTTGGCGCCGCCGACAACATCAGCGTGGTGATCCGCAACTCGCTCGTGCAGTTGCTGACGCCCCAGGAGATGCTCGGGCGGGTCAGCGCCGTGAACTCGTTGTTCATCGGCACCTCGAACCAGCTCGGGGAATTCGAATCGGGTATGACGGCCGCGTTGTTGGGCGCGGTGCCGGCGGCCGCCATCGGCGGGCTCGGGACCATCGCGGTGGTCTTGCTCTGGATGCGGTTGTTTCCGGCGTTGCGGCGCGCCGACAGGTTTGCGGAGTGACACCATGAAGGTTGCGTTTCTCGGGCTCGGCGTCATGGGCGCCCCGATGGCCGGGCATCTGGCCCAGAAGGGCGGCCATGTGGTCACGGTGTACAACCGCACCGCGACCAAGGCCGAAGCCTGGGTGAAGCGCCATGGCGGCTGCAGCGCCGCGACGCCCCGCGAGGCGGCCGTGGGCCAGGATCTCGTGTTCTGCTGCGTCGGCAACGACGACGATCTGCGCGAGGTCACGATCGGCCCCGACGGCGCTTTTGCCGGCATGGCGCGCGATACGGTCTTCGTCGACCACACGACAGCCTCGGCGGAGGTCGCGCGCGCCTTATTCCAGGCGGCGCGCGAGGGCGGTTACCACTTTGTCGATGCGCCCGTATCGGGGGGTCAGGCCGGCGCCGAGAACGGCCGGCTCACGGTGATGTGCGGCGGCGAGCAGGCCGCCTATGAACGGGCTGAGCCGGTGATCGCCGCCTATGCGCAGAAGTGCCAGCGGCTCGGCGACAGCGGTGCCGGGCAGCTGACCAAGATGGTCAACCAGATCTGCATCGCCGGCGTGGTGCAGGGTCTGGCCGAGGCCTTTCATTTCGCCGAAACCGCGGGGCTCGACATCGGTGCCGTCGTGGAGGTGATCTCGAAGGGCGCCGCGCAATCCTGGCAGATGGAAAACCGCCACAAGACGATGGCCGAGGGGCAATTCGAGTTCGGGTTTGCGGTCGACTGGATGCGCAAGGACCTGAACATCTGCCTCGCCGAGTCACGTCGCAACGGCGCCATCCTGCCGATGACCGCGCTGGTGGACCAGTTCTACGGCGACGTGCAACGCATGGGCGGTCAGCGTTGGGACACGTCGAGCCTCATTGCGCGCCTGCGGCGCTGACACGGCGCCTCCGGGCCACCCACTGAGGCTGGCGATCTGACAGCATCCCGCCTATCTGCCACCCAAGGACCCGGCCGCCGGCGCGGGGAGAAGCCAGCCTCGCATGCAGCCTTCGTTGCAGTTCCGCCCAGCCGACGTGCACGATATCCCGATGCTCCGCGATCTGGCGGACCGCATCTGGCGATCGAGCTACGCCGCCATGCTGCCGGCGGCGCAGATCGACTACATGCTCGAGCGTTTCTACGCGCCGGCCACGATCGCCGCCGAGATGGCGGCCGGCACCCGGTGGGAGCTGGCCATCCTGGCAGACCGTCCGGTGGGTTTCCTGGCCTTATCGTCAGAGCCTGCGGGCAGGGCGGATCTGCACAAGCTCTACCTCCTGCCGGACTGCCAGGGCCTCGGGTTGGGGCAGCGGATGCTCGACCATGCCCGGGCGATCGCTGATGGCGCCGCCGACCTGCGCCTCAGGGTCAACAAGGCCAATGCGCGGGCCATCCGGGCTTACGGCCGGGCGGGCTTTTCGATCGTGGCGGCCCTCGAGAGCGACATCGGCGGCGGCTTCGCCATGGACGATTACCTGATGGCGCGGCCGCTGCGCCCGAGGCCGCTGGTGAAGATTTGTGGCCTGTCCACGGTCGCGACCCTCGAGGCGGCGCTGGCGGCGGATGCCGACCAGATCGGCTTGGTGTTCTTTCCGAAAAGCCCCCGCCATGTGTCCCTCGACCAGGCGCGAACTCTGGCGGGGCTGGCGCGGGGCCAGGCGACGATCGTGGCCTTGACGGTCGATGCCGATGACGCGGCGATCGACGCCATCATGGATGCCGTGTCGCCGGACTGGCTGCAATTGCACGGGCGGGAATCGCCGGCCCGCGTGGCTGCCGTGCGGCAAACCACCCGTCGCCCCGTCATGAAGGCGATCGGCATCGCCGAGGCGGCGGACCTCGCGCAGGCCGAGCCGTATCGGGTTTGCGCCGATCGCATCCTGTTCGACGCCAAGCCGCCCCGGGGCGCCACCCTGCCGGGCGGCAACGGCGTCGCCTTCGACTGGCCGATCCTGCGGGATGTCGCCCTGCCTTATATGCTATCCGGCGGACTGACGCCCGCAACCGTCGGAACCGCGCTCGCGGTGACGGGCGCCAAGGCCGTCGATGTGTCGTCGGGGGTCGAAACAGCGCCCGGCCTGAAAGACGCCGGCCTCATCGCGGCTTTCGTTGCGGCGGCGCGTCAGGTCGGCACGCCCCCCGCCCCTGGTCTCGCGGCGTCCCGTGGTCTATCTGACCGGACTCAGATTGGAGATCCGTCGTGAAACCTGAGATGCGCAATTCCTTCCGCACCGGACCGGACGAGCGCGGCCACTTCGGCCAATTCGGCGGCCGTTTCGTGGCCGAAACGCTGATGCCGCTGATCCTCGAGCTCGAGGCCGCCTATGGTGCGGCCCGCCAGGATCCCGCCTTCGCCGCCGAGCTACAGAACCTGCACACCCATTATGTGGGGCGTCCGTCGCCGCTGTATCTGGCGGAGCGCCTGACCGAGCATCTCGGCGGCGCCAAGATCTACTTCAAGCGGGAAGAGCTGAACCACACCGGCGCCCACAAGATCAACAACGTGCTCGGGCAGATCCTGCTGGCGCTCCGCATGGGCAAGACACGCATCATCGCTGAAACGGGTGCCGGCCAGCATGGCGTCGCGACAGCAACCGCCTGCGCGCGCTTCGGGCTGAAGTGCATCGTCTACATGGGCGCCGTCGACGTCGAGCGGCAGAAGCCGAACGTGTTCCGCATGAAGATGCTGGGCGCCGAGGTGATCCCGGTGCAGTCCGGCGCCAAGACCCTGAAAGACGCCATGAACGAGGCCCTGCGTGATTGGGTCACCAACGTGCATGACACCTTTTACTGCATCGGCACCGCCGCGGGACCGCACCCCTACCCGGCGATGGTGCGCGACTTCCAGTCGATCATCGGAACGGAAACGCGCGAGCAGATCCTTGCGGCCGAAGGCCGGCTGCCGGATTCGTTGATCGCCTGCATCGGTGGCGGGTCGAATGCCATCGGCCTGTTCCATCCCTTCCTGGACGACCCGGAGGTCGAGATCTTTGGCGTCGAAGCGGCCGGTCACGGTCTCGACACACCCGCCCATGCGGCCTCGATCGCGGGCGGCAAGCCCGGCGTGCTGCATGGCAACCGCACCTTCCTGTTGATGGACGACGACGGCCAGATCATCGAAGGCCATTCGATCTCGGCCGGCCTCGATTATCCTGGCATCGGGCCGGAGCATGCCTGGCTGGCGGATGTCGGCCGCATCACCTTTTTGTCGGCGACCGACACGGAGGCGCTCGAAGCCTTCCAGCTCTGCGCCAAGCTCGAGGGCATCATTCCGGCGCTCGAGCCCGCCCATGCGCTCGCGGCGATCGAGAAGCTCGCACCGCAGCGCCCCAAGGACCACATCATGGTGTTGTGCATGAGCGGCCGCGGCGACAAGGACCTGTTCACCGTGGCCGACCACCTCGGCGGGATGTGAGCGCCATGGACAGCCGCCTCGACCGCCGCTTCGCGGCCTGCCGCGAAGCGGGCCGTGCCGCCCTCGTGACCTTCATCACCGCCGGCGACCCGGACCCCGACACCTCGCTGGCGCTGCTGCGCAGCCTGCCGGCCGCCGGGGCCGATGTGATCGAACTCGGCATGCCGTTCACCGATCCGATGGCCGATGGCCCGGTCATCCAGGCGGCCGGCCTGCGGGCCCTGAAGGCCGGGCAGAACCTCGGCAAGACGCTCGACATGGTGCGGGCGTTTCGCGAGCAGGATGCCGACACGCCGATCATCCTGATGGGCTATTACAACCCGATCTTCGTTTATGGCGTGCCGCGCTTCCTGGCCGAGGCCAAGGCGGTCGGCGTCGATGGTTTCATCGTGGTCGATCTGCCGCCCGAGCAGGATGACGAATTCTGTTTGCCGGCGCTCGAAGCCGGGCTCAGTTTCATCCGCCTCGCTACCCCGACCACCGACGAGCGCCGCCTGCCGGCCGTATTGGCCAACACCTCGGGGTTTGTTTATTACGTTTCCGTGACGGGCATCACGGGATCGAGCGTGCCGGATTATTCCAAGGTCGGCGAAGCGGTGGCGCGCATCAAGGGCCATACGACCCTGCCGGTGGCGGTCGGCTTCGGGGTCAAGACTGCCGACGATGCCGCCGCGGTGGCGGCCCATGCGGATGGGGTCGTGGTCGGCACGGCATTGATCTCCGTCCTCAAGCAGTCGCTGGACGCGGAAGACGCCGCAACCGCACGCACGGTGCAGGATGTTACGGCCTATGTGGCCGACCTCGCCAAGGGTGTCCGCAGCATCCGCAAGGGAGCCTCGCAATGAGCGACGCCAATCACGAAAGCCGGATGAACTGGATCCTCAATGTGGTCCCGCCGAAGATCCGGTCCTTCCTGAAGAAGGAAACGCCGGAGAACCTATGGGTCAAGTGCCCGGAAAGCGGCCAGCTCGTCCATCATCGCGATCTCGAGAGTAACCTTTTCGTGGTGCCGGGGTCCGAATACCATATGCGGATGAACGCCGTGGCGCGCCTCGCCTCGATGTTCGACGACGGGCGCTGGGATGAGGTTTCCGGCTCCGAGGTGCTGCTCGATCCGCTCAAGTTCCGCGACGAAAAGCGCTACGTCGACAAGCTGAGGGATGCCCGCACGAAGACGGGCCTGCAGGATGCCGTGAAGGTCGGTGCCGGCCGCATGGACGGTCGGCCCGTCACGGTGGCGGTGCAGGATTTCGACTTCATCGGCGGCTCGCTCGGCATGGCGGCTGGCGAAGCGGTGGTGGCCGGGCTCGAACATGCGGTCGCAAACGCGACGCCCTTCATCCTGTTCGCGGCCTCGGGCGGCGCCCGCATGCAGGAGGGTATGTTCTCGCTGATGCAGATGCCGCGCACCACCGTGGCAGTGCGGCGCCTCAAGGCGGCCCGCCTGCCCTATCTTGTGGTGCTGACGAACCCGACCACCGGCGGCGTCACGGCCTCCTATGCGATGCTGGGCGACGTCCATATCGCCGAGCCCGGCGCGCTGATTGGCTTTGCGGGACCGCGCGTCATCGAGCAGACCGTACGCGAAAAGCTGCCCGAAGGGTTCCAGCGCTCCGAATATCTGCAACAACACGGCATGGTCGATATGGTGGTGCACCGGCGGGACATGAAGGCGACCCTGTCCCGCCTCTGCGGCCTGCTGATGAACGATGTGGTCGCGGAAGCCGAGGACCATCCCGGCCTGCCGCTCGCGACTGCCGCCGAGTGAGCTTGCCTTTGTCGCGGATGGGTCGGCCGTGACGGCGGCGGGTGACGGGCACGAGCGCGTCGAAGGCATTCTGGCGCGCTTGCCGGCCCTGCATCCGAAGCTGATCGACCTGTCGCTCGACCGCATGCACCGCCTGCTGGACGACCTCGGCCATCCGGAACGACGTTTGCCGCCAGTCATCCACGTGGCCGGCACCAACGGCAAGGGATCGACGGTGGCGTTCCTGCGCGCCATGCTGGAAGCTGCGGGTCTGCGGGTCCACGTCTACACGTCTCCCCACCTGGTGCGGTTCAACGAGCGCGTCCGGCTGGGCCGCCCGGGTGGTGGCACCATCATCGACGACGCGGCCTTTGCGGAGTTGTTGAAGCGCTGCGAGACCCTCAATGCCGACCGGCCGATCTCCTTCTTCGAGATCACCACGGCGGCGGCCTTTCTCGCCTTCAGCGAGCATCCGGCCGACGTCGTGCTGCTTGAGGTCGGCCTCGGGGGGCGACTCGACGCCACCAACGTGGTCGAGCGTCCGGCCCTGACGGTGGTGACGCCCGTGTCCTTCGATCACCCGGAGTTCCTGGGTGAGACCGTCGAGAAGATCGCGGCCGAAAAGGCCGGCATTCTCAAGCGCGGCGTGCCGGCGATCTTCGCGGCCCAGGACGAAGCGGCTCTCGCGGTGCTGGTCCGCCAGGCCGAGCGCCTCGGCGTGCCTTTCAGCGTCGGCGATCAGGATTTCGCCACCCGCGAGGAACATGGCCGGCTCATCTACGAAGACGAGCGCGGCCTCCTCGACCTGCCGCTGCCGAGGCTCGCCGGGCGTCACCAGCACGGCAACGCCGGAACCGCCATCGCGGCGCTTCGCCGCTTTCGTCCCGACGTGCCGGCTGAGGCGATCGCGGCCGGCATTTTGGGCGTGTCCTGGCCGGCGCGGCTGCAACGGCTGGTGCGCGGCGTGGTGCCCGATCATGCCCCCATCGAGGCGGAGATCTGGCTCGACGGGGGGCACAATGCCGAAGGCGGGCGGGTGCTGGCCGAGGCCATGGGCGAGCGCGAGGATCGGCAAAGCCGACCCCTGGTGCTGATCTGCGGCATGCTGACCACCAAGGACCCGCGCGCCTTCCTGGAGAATTTCGCCGACCTGACCCAGGAACTCATCGCGGTGCCGGTCGGCGACGGTCACAGCGGCCGCGACGCCGCCGAGATCGCCGGCGCGGCCCTGTCGGTCGGCATCCCGGCGGCCTCCTGCGGCACCGTCATGGAGGCGCTCGCCTTTGTCAGTGCCCGGCCCTGGCCGGTTCCGCCCCGCATCCTGATCACGGGCTCGCTTTATCTCGCGGGCGACGTGCTGAAACTGAACGGCACGCCGCCGACCTGAAACATCGGTCTTGCCGCGTCACCTTCTGCCGGCCGGCAACCCTTTCAGCCATGCAGCGACGGCCGGCGCCGTCCTGGCCACCATGGCCGCAACTCCGTCGGGGTTCGGGTGCATGCCGTCGGCGAGTTGCAACTTCGCCTGTCCGGCAACGCCGTCGAGGAAGAACGGATCGAGCGGCAGCCCGTCCGCCTTCGCGAGGTCCGGATAGATCGCGTCGAAGCGGCCGACGTAATCCGCCCCGAGCGTCGGTGTGGCCTTCATGCCCATCAGGAACACGGCGATGTGGCGGGCCTGCAATCTGCCGATCATGGCGCTGAGGTTCTGCTTGGTCAGGCTGGGGTCCTGCCCGCGCAGCATGTCGTTGGCGCCAAGCTCGAGCAACACGCCGTCGGTCCCGTCCGGCACCGACCAGTCGAGCCGGTCGAGGCCGCCGGTCGTGGTATCGCCCGAAACGCTGGCGTTGGTGACCGTCACATCGAGGCTCTGCTGCCGCAAGGCCGCCTGCAGCCGAGCCGGGTAGTCATCGCCGGGCGGCAGGTTGTAGCCGGCCATCAGGCTGTCCCCGAAAGCGACGATCTGAAGCGTGCGGGCCATCGCGAGATCAGGCGCCGACACGACCGCAAGAAGCACCGAGAGTGCCAGGGCTCCCAGGCGATGCGGTCGGACGGCGCCGACGCCCTGGCATCGCGGCTGCGCCCCGCCATATGTCAGGTGAAGCGCCGGTCCGCGCCGCAACCAGGTTCCGAATGTCGTCATCGTCCGCTCCCACCATCGCGCTCCGCGACGTCCACGTCAGCCTGGGACGTGGGGCCGCCCGCGTCCATATCCTCAAGGGATTGGACCTCGATGTGGCGGCCGGCGAGGCCCTCGGCATCACGGGGCATTCGGGCTCGGGCAAATCCACGCTGTTGATGGTCCTGGCCGGGCTGGAGCGTCCGGAACGCGGCAGCGTCCGGCTGGAAGGGCAGGACATCACGGCGCTCGGCGAAGATGCGTTGGCGGGCCTGCGCGGGCGACGCATCGGCATCGTGTTCCAGTCGTTCCATCTGATTCCGACCATGACGGCGCTTGAAAACGTGGCGGTGCCGCTGGAACTCGCGGGCCGTTCCGATGCTCTCGAGGTGGCGCGCCGCGAACTCGACGCAGTCGGCCTCGCGCACCGCCTCGACCATTACCCGGCGCAACTCTCGGGCGGCGAACAGCAGCGCGTGGCCTTGGCGCGGGCCTTGGCGCCTGACCCGGCCATCCTGGTGGCCGACGAGCCGACCGGCAACCTCGACGACGCCACGGGCGAAAGCATCGTCGAGCTGATCTTCGCCACCCGGGCGGCGCGCGGCGCCACGCTGGTGCTGGTCACCCACGACGCCGATCTGGCGGCCCGCTGCGATCGTACGATCCGCCTGCGTTCGGGCCGCATCGAGACCGATGATCGGCTCGGAGAGCCTTTGTCCGTCGCGGCCCAATAGAGGTTCTGCCCGGCGACGTTGTCAGATGTCGGCCGGGATGGCAGTCTGATGGCCGCCGCACCAGTGGTGACGAACGGGACGGATCGCCATGGAAACCGAGAAGCCCAAGATCGTCATCACCTATTGCACCCAGTGCAACTGGCTGATGCGCTCCGCCTGGATGGCGCAGGAGCTGCTCTCCACCTTCGGGCTCGACCTCGGCGAGGTGGCGCTGTCGCCCGGCACCGGCGGCATCTTCGTCATCACCTATGACGGCGAGGTGATCTGGGAGCGGAAACGCGACGGCGGGTTCCCCGACGTCAAACTGTTGAAGCAGCGGGTGCGCGACAAGCTCGATCCCGAGCGCGACCTCGGCCACACCGACCGCGTCATCACGGCTTGAGGGTGACCTCCGGCCCGTAAATCGGCGGCAGCGGGCGCCGCCTTGCGGACACCACGAGACCGAGGCCCACCAGGATCAGCGGCACGGAAAGCAGCATGCCCATCGTGGCGCCGCCGAACAGAAAGCCGAGCTGCGCGTCAGGCTCGCGGAAGAATTCGACGATGATACGGGCCGTGCCGTAGCCGATCGCGAACAGGCCGCAGACGAGTCCGGGCCGGCGCAGCGCCCCACCCCGGATCGCGATCGCCAGGATCAGTAGCAGCGCAACGCCTTCGAGCGCCGCCTCGTAGAGCTGGCTCGGGTGGCGCGGGAGCGGCCCGGCACCCGGGAACACCATCGCCCAAGGCACGTCCGAGGCACGGCCCCAGAGTTCCGGCTTGATGAAATTGGCGAGGCGCCCGAACAGGAGGCCGAACGGGACGCCGGCCGCCACGACGTCTCCCACGCTCAGCACCGGCAGCCGGTTGCGCCAGGCAAAGATCGCGAAGCCCAGCACGGCCCCGATCAGCCCGCCGTGGAACGCCATGCCGCCAGTCCACAGCTTCGGGATCTCCGTCGGAT
Organism: Lichenihabitans sp. Uapishka_5; assembly: GCF_033947565.1. NCBI lineage: Bacteria > Pseudomonadati > Pseudomonadota > Alphaproteobacteria > Hyphomicrobiales > Lichenihabitantaceae > Lichenihabitans > Lichenihabitans sp. Uapishka_5. Next base: position 42,913 of record NZ_JARPVX010000002.1, on the reverse strand, counting down.
GATCGAGGAAGAACGGCAGGTTGTAGAACAGCACATAGCCGAGGCGCCCGCCCACGATGATGCCGACCGCGATATAAACCACCAGATCGTCGATGCTGAGCACGGTGGGACGCGGCTGGCCGGGTCGCCAGAACCGGTCGCGCGCGACAAGGAACCGCGTCGTCGCCCAGCCCATCACCAGTCCCGAGATATAGGCGAGGGCATACCAGCGGATCGGGAACGGCCCGATGGACACCAGCACGGGGTCGATGACGGGATACGGGATGGCGAAGATGGGCATGATGGTCGAGGCCATGCCCGTCGGGCCCGGCTCCGTCAAGCATTGCCGCGCCACGGCCTGGAGGCATGGTCCCGCCGCGCTACATGACCCTGCACGGGCGGGTCGGCCGCGTTCAAGACGGCCGAACGAGCCGGATGCCATCGATGGGAGGACACTATGGAACCGCTGACAGTGATCGCCAGGCTGACGGCCAAGGACGGATCCGAGGAGAAGCTGCGGGGCGTGCTGCAGGGCCTGGTCGCGCCGACCCGCGCGGAGGCGGGCTGTTTGACCTATGAGCTACACCGTTCGCACGATCAGCCGAACCTCTTCATGTTCACCGAGAGCTGGGCCAGCCGCTCGGCCTGGGAAGCTCACATGAAGGCGCCGCACCTCGTGGCCTTCGGTGAACAGCAGGCCGAGCTTTGTCACTCCTGGGAACTCTTCACGGGCGAGAAGATCTAGACCGCGCATCCCCAGCGAGACCGACCCATGAAGATCACCTTCTACGCCCACGCCAGCTTCCGCTTCGAGGCCGATGGCCTCGCGGTGGTGACCGACCCCTATACGCCCGGCCCGGATGCCAGCGGCTTCGACCCTATCGAAGAACCGGCCGATCTCGTCATCATGAGCTCGGCCACGGACGACTTCCATTCCGACCCGAGCCATGTGCGGGGCAGCCCTGTGGTGGTGAACGCCCTCACAGTGTCGCCCGACGGGACGGAAGTGCTCGGCATCCCGATCCACGGCTTTCCAGCCTATGAAAGCAGAAGCTTCGACTACCAGTCGGAATTCGGGCGCGACCCGGACGCCAACGCGCTCTACCGGTTCACGCTCGGCGGATTGCGGGTGCTGCACATGGGCGACCTCGGCAACCCAGTCGATCCCGCCCAGCTCGCGGCACTGCGCGGCACGGTCGACATCCTGCTGGCCTTGACGGGCGAGCATGCCACCATCGCGCTCGACGATCTCGATGCGGCGATCGCGGCAATCGGTCCCAAGGCGATCATTCCCATGCATTATTACAGCCCGCGTGGGGTGCTGAAGATCGAGCCGGTCGAGCGCTTCCTCGATCGGCTCGATCCCGCCACGGTGACCCATGTGGGGGGATCGGTGTTGGAGCTGACGCGCGAAACGCTGCAGACGGGTGCGCCGCACGTTTACGTGCTGGAGCAGTCGCGTTGATGCGCGCGCGGACTCGCTAGACCGCGGGTCCGCGCGTACAAGGGGGCATGCGCTTTCCGCCCGAATTCCTGGAAGAAATACGTGCGCGCCTTCCGGTGTCGGAGGTGGTCGGGCGCCGTGTTCGGCTGAAGAAGTCGGGGCGCGAGTGGAACGGGCTGTCGCCCTTCAACGCCGAAAAGTCGCCGTCCTTCTTCGTCAACGACGTCAAGATGGCGTGGTTCGACTTTTCGTCGGGCAAGAACGGCAACATCTTCGATTTCGTCATGGCCACCGAGGGCCTGAGCTTTCCCGAGGCGGTGGAGCGGCTTGCCGGCGAAGCGGGCCTGCCGTTGCCGCAGCGAACCGCCGAGACGGTGGCGCAGGAAAAGCGCCGGGCGGGTCTGCACGAGGTGCTCGAAAAGGCGGCCCAGTTCTTCCTGCGCCGCCTCGTCGGTCGCGAGGGCGCCCGGGCGCGTGACTACCTGGCACAGCGCGGCATCTCGGCCGACAGTCAGGCCGCGTTCCGCATCGGCTATGCACCGAACGACCGGCATGCCCTGCGGGACCATCTAGCCGGACAGGACGCCGATCTCGAGACCATGATCGAAGCCGGGCTGCTGGTGCATGGCGACGAGGTGAAGGTCCCCTATGACCGGTTCCGCGACCGGGTGATGTTTCCGATCTGCGACCGATCCGGCCGGGTGATCGCCTTTGGCGGCCGGGCGCTCGAGAAAGGCGTTCCGGCCAAATATCTGAACTCGCCGGAAACGACGCTCTTTCACAAGGGCGCCCTGCTGTACAACCATCATCAGGCCCGGAAATCCGCTCACGATCGGGGCGCCGTCGTGGCGGTGGAAGGCTATGTCGATGTGGTCGCCATGGCGGCGGTCGGCTTCCCGAATGTCGTGGCGGCCTGCGGCACGGCGCTGACGCCCGACCAATGCGACCTCCTGTGGAAGATGGCGCCGGAGCCGACGCTCTGCTTCGACGGTGACGCGGCGGGGCGGCGGGCCGCCTTCAAGGCAGTCGAGACCACCCTGCCGTTGATCGGCCCCAGCCGGTCGATGCGCTTCGCCTTCCTGCCGGACGGGCAGGACCCGGACGACCTCGCCCGCAGCGGCGGCGCTTCGGCCATCACCGAGGTGCTGGAGCAGGCGAAACCGCTCGTCGACGTGTTGTGGCTACGCGAAACCGAGGGGCACGATTTTTCCACGCCGGAACAGCGGGCCGGCCTCGAGCGCCGGTTGCATGAGGTGGTGCGGCCCATCACGGACGAGTCGCTGCGCCGCCATTACGCGGCGGCCATGAAGGAGCGGCTGGCGGCGCTGCTGGGGCCGCGGCGGCGGGACCCATCGGACGGCCAGCGCAGCAATCGGGGACCGGCGCAGCGTTCGGGGCCTACGGCTGGCGGGCGCCGCTCGCCCTTCGGGCCGCCGCTGCTGCGGGGATATCGCGAGTCGGGCCTGCCGCCGATGAGCGAAAGCATCTCGCGCAGCCCCGCCATGATGCGTGCCGCCCTGCCGCCCCGCGAAGCGCTGATCATCGCTTCCATCCTGAATCATCCGACCTTGCTGGAACGGCATTTCGATCAGGTCGAGGGCCTCGAATTCAGCAATCCGGAGGCCGCGCGTCTGCGCGACGCCATCGTTCACCTTTCAGGCGAGGAACTGCACGATCCCGGAACGCTGCGTCAGGCCCTGGCGCGACATGGTCTCGAGGATGTCAGAGCCCGCATCGAAGCGGCGGCGGAGCGGCTTCCCCATTGGCACTTGCGGGCCGATGCCGCCGAGAGCGATGCTGATCACGTTCTCCAACAGGCCTTGACCTTGCATCAAAAGATGCAGGCGCTACATAAGCAGCTCAAGGTAGCCGAGCGTGCGCTTGCGCAGGACGGGAACGACAAGACGTTTGCCGAACTGCAAGACATTCGCGAGCGCTTGTCAACCCTGATCGGAATGGAGGCCACGGTCGAAGGTTTCGGCACCAGTTCCGGCCGAGCCGAACCGGAAGTCTGAAACCGCAGCTGCGGACAGCCGCATCGAAGCACCCGTTGGTTAACGCGGGTTTTACGGCTCGATGCGATACTGAACGACGCTGTCGTGGGTCGTGGTCATCCAGGACGTCGACGTGAGCATATCGATGACTTCCGCGAAGCGGGCTGCAAGCCTTGCGACCGGAGTGGAGCGCAGAATGGCGAAAAAGGACGACGAAAAGCAGGAGGGCGAGCGCGTAGCCGGTGAGGCAACCACCGATAGCCCCCTGCTCGACCTTTCGGATGCCGCCGTCAAGCGGATGATCAAGCTCGCGAAGCGGCGCGGCTTCGTGACCCACGACGAGCTGAATGCCGTTCTGCCGTCCGAGGAAGTCACCTCGGACCAGATCGAGGACATTTATGCGATGCTCAGCGAAATGAGCATCAGCGTGGTGGAAAGCGAGGAAACCGAGGAAGGCGCAGCACCCGCCGAGGAGCCCGCCGCCAACGAGGAAGAAGAAAGCGAAAGCGGCGAGCTTACCGAGGCGCCCCGCACCACGGCTGTCGCGACCCGAACCAGCGAGCCGACCGATCGCACCGACGATCCCGTGCGGATGTATCTGCGCGAGATGGGTTCGGTCGAGCTGTTGTCGCGCGAGGGCGAGATCGCCATCGCGAAGCGCATCGAGGCCGGCCGCGAGGCGATGATTGCCGGCCTGTGCGAAAGCCCCCTCACCTTTCAGGCCATCATTATCTGGCGTGACGAGTTGAACGAGGCCAAGGTTCTGTTGCGCGAGATCATCGATCTCGAAGCCACCTATGCGGGGCCGGACGGCAAGAACACGCCGAAGATCGACATGACGGCGCCCGGTGCCCAGGAGCTGCTGGCCGCCCGGAACAATGCCGCGCCCGCCACGGCGCCCCGGAACCCGCCCCCGGGGCTCGATGACGGCGCGCTGCCGGAGGAGAATTTCGACGACGAAGACGACATGGAAAATTCCGTGTCGCTTTCGGCGATGGAATCGGAGCTGAAGCCGAAGGTCCTCGAGACCTTCGACCGCGTCGCCGATGCCTATAAGAAGCTGCGCCGGCTGCAGGATCAGGACATCGAGAATAAGCTCAACAGCGAGACTCTGAGCCCTGCGCAGGAGCGCAAGTACAAGGAACTCAAGAAGGCGATCGTCGGCGACGTGAAGTCGTTGTCGCTCAACCAGAACCGCATCGACGCCCTGGTCGAGCAGCTTTACGGCATCAACAAGAACCTGATCGGCCACGAAACCAAGCTGATGCGCCTGGCTGAATCGTGCGGCATCGCGCGCGACGACTTTATGCGCAATTATCAGAACTCAGAGCTCGACCCGAAGTGGGTGCTGCGCGTGTCGAAGCTCGGCAGCCGGGGCTGGAAGGAGTTCGTGGCGCGTGAGAAGGAGGCCATCCACGACCTGCGCGGCGACATCCATGTGCTGTCGACAGAGACGGGCCTCGAGGTCAGCGAGTTCCGCAAGATCGTCCACATGGTCCAGAAGGGCGAGCGCGAAGCCCGGCAGGCCAAGAAGGAGATGGTGGAAGCTAACCTCCGGCTGGTGATCTCGATTGCCAAGAAGTACACGAACCGCGGCCTGCAGTTCCTTGATCTCATTCAGGAAGGCAACATCGGCCTGATGAAGGCCGTGGATAAGTTCGAGTATCGCCGCGGCTATAAGTTCTCGACCTATGCCACGTGGTGGATACGGCAGGCGATCACCCGGTCGATCGCCGATCAGGCCCGCACCATCCGTATCCCGGTGCACATGATCGAGACGATCAACAAGATCGTCCGCACGTCGCGCCAGATGCTGCACGAGATCGGCCGCGAGCCGACCCCGGAGGAACTGGCCGAAAAGCTCGCCATGCCGCTCGAAAAGGTGCGCAAGGTGCTGAAGATCGCCAAGGAGCCGATCTCGCTCGAAACCCCGATCGGTGACGAGGAAGATTCGCATCTCGGCGACTTTATCGAGGACAAGAACGCGATCCTGCCGATCGATGCCGCCATCCAGTCGAACCTGCGCGAAACCACCACCCGGGTCTTGGCGTCGCTGACGCCGCGCGAGGAGCGTGTGTTGCGCATGCGTTTCGGCATCGGCATGAACACCGATCACACGCTCGAGGAGGTCGGACAGCAGTTCTCGGTGACCCGCGAGCGCATTCGTCAGATCGAAGCGAAGGCCCTGCGGAAGCTCAAGCATCCGAGCCGGTCCCGCAAGCTGCGGTCCTTCCTGGACAATTGACCGAAAAGGGGCCGCAAGGCCCCTTTTCCTTGGGCTGCGCAGGGAGGCGCCGCAATGTCGTTTCTGAAGAAGCTGTTCGGCGCCGGGACTGGAGCGGCTCCTGCCGAGGTCGCCACCGTCACAGGCGAGACCGAGCACAAGGGCTTCACCATCAAGGCGGTGCCGTTCAAGGAGAACGGCCAGTTCCAGACGGCCGGACTGATCGAGAAGCTGGTCGATGGCACATTGCGATCCCACCGCTTCATCCGCGCCGACCGTAGCCCCTCGGTCGAAGAGGTGACCTCTCTGGCGCTGCAGAAGGGGCAATTGATGGTCGATCAGATGGGCGAGTCGCTGTTTCAGGGCTGACCGCGGTGGCAGGACGCGGCGGCGGTGTTGGACTGCGGCCTTGACCCATGAGGGCTTGGCTCACCGTCATCGAATTGCAATCCGCCCTGGTGGCGTCTATATGACTCGCTATTCCCTTTCGGACGGTCTGACCTGAGCCCTCGTGGAAGTTTGAAGCTTCCGAGGTCAACGCCTGTTGGTTCGTGTCCGATCCTCATGCCGCTGGAGTTGACCCATGAGCGACGCCCCCCTGATGCCGAAGGCCACGGCGGTCTGGCTGATCGACAACACCTCGCTGACCTTCGAGCAGATCGCTGAATTCTGTAAGCTGCACCCGCTCGAGGTGAAGGGCATTGCCGACGGCGAAGTCGCGACGGGCATCAAGGGCCACGATCCGATCACCTCGGGCCAGCTCGGACGCGAAGAGTTGCAGCGCGGCGAGCGCGACAAGAGCCACCTGTTGAAGCTGCTGGTGTCCAAGGTGCGCCTGCCGCCCGTGAAGGTGAAGCGCGGCCCGCGCTATACGCCGTTGTCGCGTCGGCAGGACCGGCCGAACGCCATTCTCTGGCTCGTGCGCAACCACGGGGAGCTGAAGGATGCGCAGATCATGCGCCTCGTCGGTACCACCAAGTCGACCCTGCAGGCGATCCGCGAGCGGACGCACTGGAACTCCGCCAGCCTGTCGCCGATGGATCCCGTCACGCTGGGCCTTTGCTCGCAGATCGACCTCGATTTCGAAGTCGGACGCGCCGCCAAGGATCGTCCGGCGGTCGAAGAGGATCAGGGCCAGACCTTGATGCCGGCCGAATACACCACGGGGCGTGCCGCCTACGAGCCGTCCACGGAAGCGGAAGTGTTCGGTTCCAAGGGACCCAAGCACCGCGAGGACGACGAGGCCGCGGTCGACGTCGCCTCCGTGTTCGGCCGCTCGTCCGGCTGATCTCACGCTTCAGACCGATCGGCGGCTTTTCGTGAGCCGCCGATCTCGAGCGTTTTTCCTCGTCAGGGATGGGCTGCGAGCCAGGCCTTCATTTGGGCGATCTCCTTTTCCTGGGCCGCGACGATGTCGTCCGCCAGGGTGCGCATCGCCGCATCGTGGCCATAGCGCAATTCAACCTTGGCCATCGCGATCGCGCCGACATGGTGCGCCATCATCATCCGGGCGAAATCCTTGTCGGGGTCGCCGGTCGGCTTGGCCGCCATATCGGTCATCATGCTCCGCATGGCATCAGCATTGGCCTTCTCGGCCGGGCTTGCCGGATGAGCGTGATGGTCCATCGACATCTCGGCTGATGCGGCGGGCGACGCCAGAACGAGCAGCGCCAGTGTGGCCCAGGTTGCGGGATTGCGCACAACAATGTCCTTTCGGGTCTGGTGAGGCATCGATCAGCCGAGGTCGACGACACGGAGGCGAAGCGCGTTGCCGATGACGCTGACCGATGACAAGGCCATCGCGGCTGCGGCCAGCATGGGGGAAAGCGTCAGACCGAAGAGCGGGTAGAGTGCCCCGGCGGCGACCGGCACACCGATGGCATTGTACAGGAACGCGAAGGCGAGGTTCTGGCGGATGTTGCGCATGGTGGCGCGCGACAGCTGGCGCGCCTGGCGCAGGGCCGCAAGCTCGCCGCCCAGCAGGGTGATGCCGGCGCTCTGCATTGCGATGTCGGTGCCGGTGCCCATCGCGATCCCGACATCGGCCCCGGCCAGCGCCGGCGCATCGTTGATGCCGTCGCCCACCATGCCGACCACGCGGCCGGCGTGCCGCAACGCCGCCACGATCTCGGCCTTGCCGCCGGGCAGCACACCGGCCCGCACGTCGTCGATCCCCAGGGCGGCCGCGACCTGAGACGCCGTCGCCTGATGGTCTCCCGTCACCATCACGAGCCGCAGGCCGTCGCGGCGCAAGCCGGCGAGGCTTTCGCGCGCCGACGCCTTGACGGGGTCGCTGACGGCCACGAGGCCGGCCATGCGGCCGCCAACCGCCACAAACGACACCGTGGCGCCCTGTTGCCGCAAGGCTGTGGCCCGGGCCTCCAAACCGTCGATCTGCACACCACCGATGGCGAGCACGAAAGCCTCGGTGCCCACCCGGACCTCCTCGCCGGCCACCTGCCCCGCGAGGCCGCCGCCGGCCGCGATGGTGACGCCGCTGGGCTTGTCGAGGCGCAGGCCCGCCGCGGCCTGCGCCGCCGTCAAGGCGCGGGCGATCGGATGTTCGCTGCCCTGCTCCAAGCTCGCGGCGAGGTGCAGCAGCCTGTCGGCATCGCCATCCAGGGCCTCGATCGCGGTCACGGTCGGCCTGCCTTCGGTCAGCGTGCCGGTCTTGTCGAACACCAGGGTGTCGACCGCTTCGAACCGCTCCAGTGCCGCCGCGTCGCGGATCAGCACGCCCATCCGGGCGCCCCGCCCCATGCCGACCACCATCGACATCGGGGTGGCCAGCCCGAGCGCGCAGGGGCAGGCCACGATCAGCACCGACACGGCGGCGATCAGCGCATGAGCCAAACGCGGCTGCGGTCCCAGCATGGCCCAGGAGACAAACGCGATGGCGGCCACCAGCAGCACTGCCGGCACGAAGCGCCCTGACACCACATCGGCGAGCCGCTGGATCGGCGCCCGGCTGCGCTGGGCCGCAGCGACGAGCCGGACGATGCCGGCCAGCATGGTGTCACGCCCGACCTTCTCGGCCTTTAGGGCAAAGCTGCCGGACCCGTTCACCGTGCCGCCGATCACGGGTTCGCCGGCCTGTCTGTTGCGCGGCATGGCCTCGCCGGTGATCATGCTCTCATCGAGTGTGCCGCTACCCTCGAGAATGCGGCCATCGACCGGTACGGTCTCGCCCGGGCGAATGCGCAGATGGTCTCCGGCCATGATCTCGGCTACCGGCACCTCGACCTCAACGCCCCCTGGGCCGATGCGTCGGGCCGTCTTGGGCGTTAAATCGAGCAGAGACCGGATGGCGTCGCCGGTGCTGTCGCGCGCCCGCAACTCGAGGACCTGCCCGATCAGTACCAGCACCACGATGACGGCCGCAGCCTCGAAATACACACCGACGCTGCCGTCGCGGTCTCGAAACCCTTCCGGAAAGAGCCCAGGGGCCAGGGTGGCGACGGCGCTGTAGGCCCACGCGGCGCCCGTGCCGAGCGCGATGAGGGTGAACATGTTGAGATGGCCCGACCGGACGGACTGCCATCCGCGCTTCAGGAAAGGCCATCCGGCTCCCCCCACCACGAGGCCCGACAACGCGAGCTGAACGAGCCCAGAGGCAGAGGCCGGAAGGAGCGGATGGTCGGCCATGTGCTGGCCCATCGCCAAGCCGACCACGGGCACCGACAACGCGGCCGCCGCCCAGGCGCGTCGCGTCATGTCGGCGCGCTCGGGGTTCGGGCCCGTGGCGATACCGATCTCCTTCGGCTCGAGGGCCATGCCGCATTTGGGGCAGCTGCCGGGGCCCAGCTGCTCGACCTCCGGGTCCATCGGGCAGGTGTAGACGGCGCCCGGGTCGGCGGGCTGCTCGGAGCCGCCCCGCGCCGCCCCGAGATAGCGCCCCGGATCGGCCATGAACTTGGTGCGGCAGCCCGCGCCGCAGAAGTGGAAGGTCGCCCCCGCATGCACCGCGTGATGCGGAGTCTTGGCCGGATCGACCGTCATGCCGCAAACCGGATCGAGCACCTTGGCAGGACCGTCCGCCGACGGGGTCGCGTTTCCACCGCAGCAGGGTCGGGTCGGCAAATGGGAGGGTCGAGCTTGCATGGACGTCATCCTTGCCGACGCTTCTGCACCTTCCCATCATAGGAAGGTCAAGGAGACATCCCATGCAGATCGGACAGGCTGCGGCGGCATCGGGCGTTTCGGCCAAGATGATCCGCCATTACGAAGCGATCGGCCTTGTGGCGCCGGCCGAGCGCAGCCAGGCGAACTACCGCGCCTACGGGGCTTCGGACGTCCAGCGGCTGGCATTCGTCCGACGCGCCCGGGCGCTCGGCTTCTCGATCCCCCAGATCCGGGAGTTGCTGCGCCTGTGGAGCGATCATCATCGGTCCAGCGCCGAGGTGAAGCGCATCACCCTGGCCCATGTGGCGGAGCTCGATCGTCGGATCGCGGATCTGCGCGCCATGGCCGACACGCTGCACGAACTGGCTGATGCCTGTTGTGGCGACAAGCGAGCCGACTGCCCAATCATCACGTCGCTCGAAGGCCCCGCGCTGACGCCGACGCGGCGAAACCGTCGCGGTCTAGAAAGTCGAGTTGTCGCCGTCAACGCTCGGCCGCTAGTTTAGAACAGCTATGATGTTGAGCCTCCAAGTAAATTCCCGTTGCTCAACGGAGCTTCGACTTCGTATAGACGACCCTGCATTGAGGGGGACCGCCTATGAAGACCGCCATCCGCACGCTCGCCGCCGTCAGCCTCGTCGGCTTCGGCGTTGCTCATGCCGATACGCCCAAGGTGTCGACCGACCAGCTCGAGCAGCCGATCACGAGCTACAAGACCTATATTGCCGGTGAGGTCGAAGCGCTCGTAAAGAGCACCCAGACCTTCGTGGATGCCGTGAAGGCCAACAAACTCGCCGAGGCGCAGGCCGCCTATGCGCCGGCCCATCAGCATTATGAGCGCATCGAGCCGGTGGCCGAAGTGTTCAACGACCTCGACGGCAGCATGGACGCGCGCGAGGACGATTTCGAGAAGAAGGCGGAAGACCCCAAGTTCACGGGCTTCCATCGTATCGAGAAGGGCTTGTTCGCTGATAAGTCCACCGCAGGGTTGGCGCCGATCGCCGACCAACTGATGAAAGACACGCTTGAGCTGCAGAAGCGGGTCGCCGACCTGAAGATCACGCCCAAGGCCTTCGTGGGCGGGACGGCCGAACTGATCGAGGAAGTCGCCTCGAAGAAGATCACCGGTGAGGAAGACCGCTATAGCCGCACCGACCTGTGGGACTTCCAGGCCAATGTCGATGGTGCCCAGAAGATCGTCACCCTGCTGCAGCCCGTGTTGACCAAGCAGGACCCGGCGCTTCACAAGAAGATCGACGGCAACTTTTCCAAGGTCGACAAGATCCTGGCCAAGTACCGCACCAAGGACGGGTTCGAAGGCTACGAGAAGCTGACCGACAAGGACCGTCTCGCGCTCAAGGGGCCCATCACGGCGCTGGCCGAAGACCTGTCGACGCTCCGCGGGCTGTTCGGCATCGACTGAGAGTGCCATAGCTAACGATCCGAAAGGCCGCTCCCTGAGCGGCCTTTTTCTCCATCCGGACCGCAGTTCGATCAGCTACCCAGGTTCGGGGTCAGAAGATCGTTCGCGCCCGCAAGGCAGCCGCGAGGGTGCCTTCGTCGAGGTAGTCGAGCTCACCCCCGACCGGGACACCGTGGGCCAGGCGGGTGATCTTGATGTCGAGGTGCGACAGAATGTCGGTCACATAATGGGCGGTGGTCTGCCCGTCGACCGTGGCCCCAACGGCCAGGATGATTTCCTCGACGCCCGCGTTGGTCAGCCGGTCGACGAGGTTCGACAGGTTCAGGTCGTCGGGTCCGATCCCGTCGAGCGGCGACAAGGTACCACCGAGCACATGGTAGCGCCCGCGTACCACGCCGGCGCGTTCCAGAGCCCATAGGTCGCCGACGGTTTCGACCACAACCAGCAGCGAAGCGTCGCGACGGTTGTCGCTGCAGATCGTGCAGGGGTCGCTGGTGTCGATGTTGCCGCAGGCCGCGCAGGTGACGATCCGCTCGCGAGCCACCTGCATGGCGTCCGACAAGGGCGCCAGCAGTTCCTCGCGCTTGCGGATCAGGTGCAAAGCCGCGCGCCGGGCCGAGCGGGGCCCGAGGCCGGGCAGCCGCCCCAACAGCTGGATCAGCTTCTCGATCTCGGGGCCGGCGACGCGCTCCGCCATGAGCCTAGAAGGGCAGCTTCATGCCGGGCGGCAGGGGAAGCCCCGCCGTGAGCGCCTTCATCTTGTCTTCCTTCTGCCGCTCGACCTTCTTGCGCGCATCCTCGTGGGCCGTGACGATGAGATCCTCGAGGATCTCTTTTTCGTCGGCCACCATCAGCGAAGCGTCGATCACCAGCGACTTCAGCTCACCCTTGCCGCTCACCACGGCCTTGACGAGGCCGCCGCCCGATTGACCTTCGATCTCCAAGCGCTCGAGCTCGGCCTGCGCCTCGCCGAGCTTGGCCTGCATGGCCTGGGCCTGCTTCATCAACCCCATTACGTCACGCATCGCGGTTCTCCAGGAAGGCGTCTCGCCCCATCACAGATCGTCGTCGGTCAGATCGTCGTCGTAGCCGAACTCATCGGCTTCGCCGACGGGCAGCTCGGGCTCCGGTTCCGGCGGCCCTTCGGCCTCGATGGCTTTGACGGTCAGCACCGAGCCGGGGAACAAGGTCAGCACCTGGGCCACCAGCGGATCGGCCGCAACCGTCGTTCGCTCGGCTTCGGCGGCTGAAACGGCCTGTTCCTTCAAGCTGGCCGTGCCGCCCGTGGCCGCGACCGCTACCATCCAGCGGGTGCCGGTCCATTCGGCGAGCTTCTTCATCAGGGTCGCGGCGAGTGTCGGCGACGCCCCCGCGGCAGCCTCGAACTCGATCGACCCTTCCTCGAAGCGCACCAGTCGAACGTCGCGCTCGAGCGCCACCTTCAAGGTGATGTCGCGATTGGCAGCCGCCAGCGCCACCACATCGGCGAAGCCGCGCAAACGCGGCAGCGGCGCCGCATCCGCCTGAGGTGCCACCGCGAGAGCGGGCCGCGCCAGCGGCGATGCCGCGAAGGCGCCGCGCACTGACACCGGCCCCGAGCCGGCCGGCAAGATCGGCGATGTCGAAATGCCGCTTGGCGAAGACCCGGCGTTCGGCGCGCCGAGTTGCCGGATCGCCTCGTCGGGCGTCGGCAGGTCGGCCGCAAAGGCGAGGCGCACCAGCACCATCTCGGCGGCCGCGAGCGATCGCGGCGAATCCTTGATGTCGCCGAGCCCCTTCAACAGCATCTGCCAGGCCCGGGTCAGCACCGGCAGCCCGAGCGCACCCGCGAAAGCCGCACCGCGCGCCCGCTCTTCGCCGGTCAGCCCCGGGTCCTTGGCGGCATCCGGCACGAGCTTCAGCCGCGTCACCAGGTGCACGAAATCGGCCAGATCCGTGATGGTGCTCAGCGGGTCGGCACCCTGGTCGTAAAGCGCCTTAAGGCCGGTCAGGGCGGCCGCGATCTCGCCCCGCATCACCTGCTCGAACAGGTCGATCACGCGAGCCCGGTCGGCCAAGCCCAGCATGGCGCGGATGTCGTCCTCGCCGATCGACGCACTGGCCCCGAGCCCGGTGGCGAGCGCCTGATCGAGCAGCGACAGCGCATCGCGCACCGATCCTTCCGCCGCGCGGGCGATCAGCGACAGGGCGTCGGGGGTCACGGCGACACCCTCGCGGGCGCAGATCCCGGCCAGATGGGCCACCATCACCGGCGGCTCGATACGGCGCAGATCAAAGCGCTGGCAGCGCGACCGTACCGTCACCGGCACCTTGTCGGCTTCCGTCGTGGCGAACAGGAATTTGACGTGTTCGGGCGGTTCCTCGAGCGTCTTCAGCAGCCCGTTGAAGGCCGCTTTCGACAGCATGTGGACTTCGTCGATGATGTAGACCTTGGTGCGCGCCATCACGGGCCGGTAGCGCGCGCCCTCGATCAGCTCACGGATGTCGTCGATCCCGGTGTGCGACGCTGCGTCCATCTCGATGACGTCGACGTGGCGGGATTCGATGATGGCTTGGCAATGGCTGCCGATCTCGTCCATCGCGATGGTGGGCCGATCGACCAGCGCCAGGGCGTCGCGCGCCGGGCGATGGTAGTTCAGCGCCCGCGCCACGATGCGGGCCGTGGTGGTCTTGCCGACGCCACGCACGCCGCTGAGCAGGTAGGCTTGGTGGATGCGGCCCGAGTCGAAAGCGTTCGACAAGGTGCGAACCATGGCCTCCTGGCCGATCAGGTCGGCGAAGCTGGCAGGCCGATATTTCCGCGCCAAAACGCGATACGGAATGGCGGAATTCGCGCCGCCGGTCTCATCGACGCTCATGATCGTTCCGCCCGAGGGCATGGCCGCCGGGCCACGGCAAAGGCCGCCAAGCGGCTGGTAGGAGGCTGGACAGAGACCCGCCCGATCTCGTTAGGGCTGCTTCCTTCCGGACCTGACCCGGTTGGCGAGTGGAACGTCCACCGCCAACCTCCCGAACCCCATGTGGACCATGCGGACCGATTTCGCAAGCGTCGCGGCGGCCTTTCATGCTAGGCGGGCGCACCCTCCCGGCCCCAGGAACCGCATGACCTTCACGCTCGATCCGCGGCTTGAGGCCGACACCCTGCCGCTTGGGCTTCTCGGGCTCTGCGCCGTGCGGCTGACGAACGACGCACGCTATCCCTGGCTGGTCCTGGTGCCGCGCCGTCCCGACCTCGTGGAGGTCTTCGACCTGACGGCCGCCGAGCGCGGGCAGCTGATGGAAGAGGTCGCGGCCGTGTCGCGCGCCCTCGACGAGGTGACGGGCGCCGATAAGATCAATATCGGCGCGCTCGGCAACATCGTGTCGCAGTTGCACGTCCATGTGGTGGCCCGTCAGGAGGACGATGCCGCATGGCCGGGGCCGGTCTGGGGTTCCGGGTCGGCGGTGCCCTACGGCGATGCCGAGCTCGATGTTCTGCGGCAGACGCTTTCGACCGCCCTGGCGTTCGGCTAGAAGGCTTCGATGACCTCTCGTCCGCTTCGTTTCCATCACGCCGCGCTCGGCTTCGGCGGCAACCCCCTCGATCGCATGGCGGCGGCCCGCGATCACGGCAGCAGCATCCCGGCGCTGCTGGAGGATCCCGAAACCCGATATGTCGCCTTCTCGGGCGACCATGTGCTGGTGCGCGGCCCGGCCGAAGCCGACGACCCCTGGTTTCGCAGCGGCGAAGTGAAGGGGTTTGGACCCCCCACCGAGACCGTGTTCCTGGGGCGCACCGCCAGGATGGCGGTCTTCGCCAAGCGGTTCGATCCGCCCAGCGACGAAAGCGAGGGTGCGCCGCCGGTGCGCGATCTCCGGTCCATGGCGACCGTCGGCCTCGCACCGCCGGACACGCTCGGCATTCTGGCCGAAGCCAAGGCGCTGTTGCATTGGCACCGCAGCCACCGGTTCTGCGCCGCCTGCGGCCAGCCCAGCCGCCTCGCGGCATGGGGATGGCGCCGCGAATGCACGGCCTGCGGCACCCACCATTTTCCGCGCACCGATCCAGTGGTGATCATGATGGCGGTAGATGGCGACCGCTGCCTGTTGGGCCGCCAGCCGCGCTTCGCACCGGGCATGTATTCCTGCCTGGCGGGTTTCCTCGAGCCGGGCGAGACCATCGAGGCCGCGGTGCGGCGCGAACTCAACGAGGAAGCCGGGATCACGGTCGGCGCGGTGGATTATCTCGCGTCCCAGCCCTGGCCCTTTCCGGCCTCGCTGATGATCGGCTGCATCGCGGAAGCCTCGTCCAGCGCCATCACCATCGACGCGACCGAGCTCGAGGATGCGCGTTGGTTCGCCCGCGCGGAGCTGCGCCGCATGCTGGACGGCACCCACCCGGACGGCCTCGTCTGCCCGCCGCCGATGGCGATCGCCCATGGGCTGATGCAGGCCTGGGCGGAAGCCTGACACCATCAAGGCGAGCGCCCGCCTCAGCGGCCGAAAAGATCGGCCTGCGCGCGGTCCGACGCCGCGTCCGAGTCGAAGCCGTGAGCTTCGTGGACGAGAAGCCAGCGTTTCGCCGCAAGGCCGCCCGCAAAGCCCGTCAGTGCTCCCGCGGCGCCGATGACGCGATGGCAGGGCACGATGATCGAGATCGGGTTGCGTCCGTTGGCGGCCCCCACGGCACGAACGGCCTTCGGATCGCCGATCTCCGCCGCGATCGCACCATAGCGGCGCGTCGTCCCGAACGGAATACGGCCGAGCGCGGCCCAGACCCGGGCCTGAAACGGCGTGCCGACAGGGTCGAGCGGAACCGTGAACCCCTGCAGGGCGCCGTCAAAATAGGCTGCGAGCTGGTCCATCGCCAGCCGCAGCACGGGATGGTCCGGCGCGTCAGCCACGGGCCCGAGCGGCACCCGGCCCGGCCGGTCGTCTTCCCACAAGACGGCCCGCAGCCCGATGGCGCTGGCTACGAGCGTGAGGCGCCCGACCGGCGACGACATGACGGCCCTGGCCAGGGGCGCGGTCGAGGTCACATCGTGGCTTTGCGCGTGGCCACGCGGAACGGATGCGCCGGGTAGGTGCCGAGCACCCGGACTTCGCGGGAAAAAAAGGACAGTTCTTCCAGCGCACGCGCCAAGGCGGGATCATCCGGGTGGCCGTCGACGTCGGCCAAAAACTGCGTCGCCGTGAACTCGCCCTCGACCATATAGGATTCGAGCTTGGTCATGTTGACCGCGTTGGTGGCGAACCCGCCGAGCGCCTTGTAGAGCGCGGCCGGCACGTTGCGGACCCGGAACACGAAGGTGGTCACCACCGGGCCGTTGCCGGCGGCCGGCACAGCCGGCTCGCGCGACAGCACCACGAAGCGGGTGGTGTTGTGGTCGGCGTCCTCGACGTTCTCGGCCAGGATGTCGAGGCCATAGATCGAGGCTGCCAGCCGCGGCGCCAGCGAGGCCTTGGTGGGGTCGCGCCATTCGGCCACCTGCCGGGCCGAGCCGGCCGTGTCGCCCGCCACATGGGCCGTCAGGCCAAGGCGGCGGATGATGCGGCGGCATTGCCCCAGGGCGTGCACGTGGCTGTAGACGCTTTTCAGCGCGTCGATACGGGCACCCGGCACCGCCATCAGCTGAAAGCGGATCGGCAGGAAATACTCGCCCACGATATGCAGGCCGGCATTCGGCATCAGGAGGTGGATATCCGCCACCCGGCCGGCGATCGAGTTCTCGATCGGGATCATCGCCAAGTCGGCCGCGCCGCCCGTCACGGCCGCAAAGGCATCCTCAAAGGTGGCGCAGGGAAGCGGCGTCCAGTCGGGATATTGGTCCGCGCAGGCAATGTGCGAATTGGCGCCGGGTTCGCCCTGGTAGGCGATGGTTGTTGTCATGCGGTCGGGCTCATCAGGTCGGAGGCGCGGGCGAGATCGTGCGGGGTGTCGACGCCGAACGGCACGGCATCGACGAGGCGCACGTCGATGCGCAGGCCGGCCTCGATGGCCCTGAGCTGTTCGAGCCGCTCCCGTTGTTCGAGGGGGGACGGCGGCAGCGCCACGAAACGCGCCAGGGCGTCGCGCCGATAAGCGTAAAGGCCGATGTGATGCAGCAAGGGCCCGTCGCCCCAAGGCGCCGTCGCCCGCGTGAAATAGAGTGCCCGCAATCGATCCTGGCCGACCATGGTGCCGACCACCTTGACGACGTTCGGGTCGTCCCGCTCCTCGGCCCGGACGATCGGGGCCGCGAGCGTCGCGATGGACACCGCCGGGTCGTCGAGCGGCTCCAGCGCGGCCCGGACGGCATCGGGCGCCACTGTCGGCAGATCGCCCTGCAGGTTCACGATGGCATCATGCTGGCCGTCGGGATCGAGGCGCTGCAGCGCCTCGAAGATCCGATCGGTGCCCGAAGGATGATCGGCGCGGGTCATCACGCTTCGGCCGCCGACGGCCGCGATGGCGTCGGCAACCCGCGGATCGTCGACCGCCACCACCACCGGGCCGAGGTCGGCCTCGATGGCGCGGCGCCACACATGGACGATCATCGGCACGCCGTGGATCGGCAGCAGCGGCTTGCCGGGCAGGCGCGTCGAGGCCATGCGGGCGGGAACGAGGATGAGCGGGTTCTGCATCAACCGATGTCGCGGCGATGTCCCGTTCGAGGCATCGCGAGGGGGCGCGCCAAGGCGGCACGCGGGCTCGGGCTTATACGTGTTGCAAAGCGCGCGGCAAAGTGCGTAATCGATGGCAAAGTGAGCCGGCGCTCGACGACCGGCCAGAACAGGGACGGGCGGCTCCAGGGATGATGGATTCCTTCGAATTCAACAAGATCGCCGGGGGCGTCCTCGGCACTCTGACGTTGACCATGATGCTGGGCATCGCGGCCCACATGATCTTCGCCCCGGGCGTGCCAGCGAAGCCGGGCTATGATCTTCCTTCCGCGGCGGCCGAGCAAACGTCCGCGACGCCTTCGGCCCCCGCCGAGCCTTTGCCGGTGTTGTTGGCCAAGGCCGATCCGGTCAAGGGCCAAGCCTTCGCCAAGGCCTGCGGGGCCTGCCACAACTTCGAAAAGGGTCAGGGCGCCAAGGTCGGGCCGCCGTTGTGGGGCGTGGTGGGCCGGCAGGTCGCCTCGGTGGCCGGGTTCAATTATTCCGATGCCTTGAAGGCGAAGGGTGGCGCCTGGACCATGGACGACGTCAACAAATTCATCACCAACCCGAAGGCCTATGTGGCCGGCACCAAGATGGGCTTCGCGGGCGAGGGCAGCCCCGAGAAGCGGGCCGCCATCATCGCCTACCTGGACAAACTGTCCGACAACCCGGAGCCGCTGCCGAAACCCTGAGGGCAAGCCCCGGGCGTTTCCGCGCCGCGCGACCCGCGCCCGCCTTTTTCTTGGCGGATCCCTGCCCCATGTGGCCGGTATCGACCGGCCAAGCCGGCAGGAACCGGCCGGCGCCAAGCCGCCGCCGCATGCGACGGAGTTGCAAATGTCTGCCATCACCCGCCGGGCGTCCTTGTTGGGCGGTGGCAGCCTTGTGGCCGCCTCGGCCCTGTCGCATGGTCCGTGGTCGATGGCCGCCGAGGCCGCCACGGGTGAGGCCGAGAGCCACGGCCTGTCCGTGTTCGGCGATCTCGCCTTGCCGCCCGACTTCAAGGCCCTGCCCTACGTCAACCTGCAGGCGCCGAAGGGCGGCGCCATCCGGCTGCAGACGGGCGGCGGCGGCGGCAACCAGAACTTCACCACCTTCGACACGCTGAACATCTTCATCCTGAAAGGCAATGGCGCCGCCGGAATGGGGACGATCTTCGACACCCTGATGACGGGATCGTTGGACGAGCCCAGCGCGCTTTATGGCCTCGCGGCGAAATCGGTGCGCTGGTCGGCCGACAAGCTGACCTACCGGTTCTCCCTACGGCCCGAGGCGCGTTTCCATGACGGTTCGCCGCTGACGGCCGCCGATGTCGCCTTCTCGCTCAATATCCTCAAGGACAAAGGCCATCCGGTGATCCGCACCACCCTGCGGCACCTCGATGCGGCGGTGGCGGAGGATCCCGGCACGGTGCGGATCACCCTCAACCCGGCCCGCAGCCGCGACCTGCCGCTCATCATCGCGGGACAGCCGATCTTCTCGAAGGCTTATTACCGGACGCAGCCCTTCGACCAGACCACGCTGGAGCGGCCGCTCGGTTCGAGCGCCTATAAGGTGGGCGCCTTCGAGCAGGGCCGGTTCATCGGGTTCGAGCGCGTCAAGGACTACTGGGCCAAAGATCTGCCGATCAACCTCGGCCAGAGCAACTTCGACCTGGTCCGCTACGAATATTTCCGCGAACGGCAGGTCGGGTTCGAGGGCTTCAAATCGGGCGTCATCACCTTTCAGGAGGATTTCACCTCCATCAACTGGGCCAAGGGCTACGACTTCCCGGCCGTCAAGGATGGGCGGGTCAAGAAGGAAACGATCACCGACCAGGCACCGCGCGGCGTCCAGGCCTGGTGGTTCAACTCGCGGCGGCCGAAGTTCCAGGATCCGCGCATTCGCGACGCGCTGCGCTACGCCTTCGACTTCGAATGGACCAACCAGAACATCATGTTCGGGCTGTTCCAGCGCACCGTCTCCTACTTCCAGAACTCCGGCATGGCTGCGGTTGGCACGCCAAGCCCGGAGGAGTTGGCCCTGCTTGAGCCGTTCCGCGGCAAGGTGAGCGACCTTGTCTTCGGCGAAGCCCCGATGCCGCCGAAATCGGACGGCTCCGGCCAGGACCGCGCCCTCCTGGCTCAAGCCTACAAGCTGCTCGTCGCCGCCGGCTGCACGCGCGACGGTACCGTCCTGAAGCTGCCGTCGGGCGAGCCACTGACGATCGAGTTCCTCGATTTTCAAGGGGCGCTCGAGCGCCACACGGCGCCCTTCATCAAGAACCTGCGCCTGCTCGGCATCGACGCCAACTACCGGGTGGTGGACACGGCGCAATATCAGGCGCGGGTCAATGCTTTCGACTATGACGTCGTCACCCAGCGCTACGGCGCGAGCTTCACGCCCGGCGAGGATCTGCGGGTCATCTACGGCTCGGAGGCCGCCCGCACGCCGGGATCGCAGAACCTGACCGGCGTCGCCGATCCCGTGGTGGACGCCTTGATCGAGAAGGCCCTGGTGGCCCAAAGTCGGGCCGAGCTGACCACGATCTGCCGCTGCCTCGACCGCGTGCTGCGGGCCGGCTTCTACGGCGTGCTGATGTGGAACAATCCCGATCATTGGCTCGCCTATTGGGACCTGTTCGGCCGCCCCGCGACACCACCGAAATACGACCCCGGCGTCCTGTCGACCTGGTGGGCCGACGACGCGAAAGTCCAGGCCCTGCGGGTCGGACCCTGACGCGAGGCTGACGCGATCCCGTCGCCCGACCATTTCCCGTTAGGCGACGCGGCCCTCCTCGCTTAGTGTTCCGCCCCGATGCTCGCCTATATCGCCCGCCGCCTGCTGCTCATGGTGCCGACCATCTTCGGCATCATGCTGGTGTCCTTCGTGATCGTGCAATTCGCGCCCGGCGGCCCGGTCGAGCGCATCGTGGCGCAGCTTCAGGGCCTCAATGGCGGCGGGCGATATAGGCGAACATCGGGGCGGCGGCTCTCGGCCAGGGCGGCGGTGACGCTTCGCGCTATCGCGGTGCGCAAGGGCTCGACCCGAAGTTCATCAAGGAACTCGAGCAACAGTTCGGCTTCGACAAGCCGGCCTACGAACGGTTCTGGCTGATGATCCGCAACTACGCGGTCTTCGACTTCGGCAAGAGTTATTTCCGCGACACACCGGTGCTCAAGCTGATCGGCGAGAAGCTGCCGGTCTCGGTTTCGCTCGGGCTCTGGATGACGTTGATCTCTTATGCGATCTCGATTCCGCTCGGCATCGCGAAGGCGGTGCGGGACGGCTCTCGCTTCGACGTCTGGACTTCGAGCGTGGTCATCCTCGGCTATGCGATCCCGAGCTTCCTCTTCGCCATCCTGTTGATCGTGCTCTTCGCCGGTGGCTCCTTTATGCAGGTGTTCCCGCTGCGCGGCCTCACGTCGGACAACTGGGCCGAGCTCGACCTGTGGCACAAAGCCACCGACTACCTGTGGCACATCACCTTGCCGGTGATCGCCATGTCGGTCGGTGCCTTTGCGACCGCCACCTTCCTGACCAAGAATTCCTTCCTGGACGAGATCAAGAAGCAATACGTGCAGACGGCCCGCATGAAGGGCCTGAGCGAGCGCCAGGTGCTCTACGGCCATGTGTTCCGCAACGCCATGATGATCGTGGTGGCGGGCTTCCCGGGCGCCTTCGTGTCCGCCTTCTTCACCGGCGCGCTGTTGATCGAGAGCATCTTTTCGCTCGATGGGCTGGGCCTTTTGTCCTACGAGTCGATCCTCAACCGCGATTATCCGGTGGTCTTCGCCACCCTGTACATTTTTGCCCTGCTGGGCCTCGTGGTGAACCTCCTGTCCGACCTGACCTACACCTGGATCGATCCGCGCATCGATTTCGACACCCGGGAGGTTTGACAACCATGACGGTGGTTCTCGATCGCTCGGCCGCAACGGCGGCGCCGCGGCTCGCCCCACCCCTGCCCCGGCGCGGCTGGCTCAGACTGTCCCCGATCAACCGCCGGCGCCTCGACAATTTCAAGCGCAACCGGCGCGGGGCGTGGTCGCTCGCCCTCTTCGCGGTCTTATTCACGGTGTCGCTCGGCTCGGAATTCGTGGCCAACGACAAGCCGATCATCGCGTCC
Organism: Lichenihabitans sp. Uapishka_5; assembly: GCF_033947565.1. NCBI lineage: Bacteria > Pseudomonadati > Pseudomonadota > Alphaproteobacteria > Hyphomicrobiales > Lichenihabitantaceae > Lichenihabitans > Lichenihabitans sp. Uapishka_5. Next base: position 20,998 of record NZ_JARPVX010000002.1, on the reverse strand, counting down.
TACAAGGGCCAGATCCTGTTTCCCTTCGCGCATGACTATCCCGAGGAAACCTTCGGCGGCTTCCTGGCCGAAACCGATTACCGCGACCCGGTGATCGCCAAGGAGATCGCCGACCACGGCTGGATGGTGTGGCCGCCGATCCGGTATTCCTACAAGACCCACAACCTCGACCTACCGGTGCCGGCCCCCTCGCCGCCGACCTGGCTGCTGAGCGACGCCGAGTGCCACGCCGCCATCCTGCGCCACCACGGCACCCCGCCGTCGGCGAACCCTTGCCGATCCATCGAATGGAACTGGCTCGGCACCGACGACCAGGGCCGGGACGTTGTGGCGCGGCTTCTCTACGGCTTCCGCATCTCGATCCTGTTCGGGCTGATCCTCGCCGGCATCTCGTCGGCGGTCGGCATCGCGGCTGGCGCCGTGCAGGGCTATTTCGGTGGCTGGGTCGATCTCGTGTCGCAGCGGATCATCGAGATCTGGTCGTCGCTGCCGCACCTTTATCTGCTGATCATCCTGTCGGCCATCGTCACGCCGTCGTTCTTCGTGCTGCTCGGCATCCTGTTGTTGTTTTCCTGGGTCAACCTCGTCCATGTGGTGCGGGCCGAGTTCCTGCGGGCCCGCAACTTGGAATATGTCAGGGCGGCGCGGGCACTCGGCCTGACGGATGTCCGCATCATGTGGAAGCATCTGCTGCCCAATGCCATGGTGGCGACGCTGACCTTCCTGCCCTTCGTGCTGAACGGCTCCATCACCACCCTGACGTCGCTCGACTTCCTCGGCTTCGGCCTGCCGCCCGGCTCGCCGTCGCTGGGCGAGCTTCTGTTGCAGGGTAAGTCGAATCTCCAGGCGCCCTGGCTCGGCCTGACGGGCTTCTTCACCATCGCCATCATGCTGTCGCTGCTGGTCTTCATCGGCGAGGCCGTGCGCGATGCCTTCGATCCGCGCAAGACGTTCGGGTGAAGGGCGTGCTAGGATCGAGGCCGCCAGCCAGGGGACAACGATGAACAGGATCGTGCGCGAGCGTTATCCCGTGTCGCAGCTGCCCGAGGATCTTCGCAAGGAATTAAAGGGGCAAAGCGAGGTCACGCTGATCATCGACGGCGGTGCGGACGACGTCATGCCGGCCCGTTCCGACGACCATCCGGCTGTCGCCGAGATCAGGCGAACCGGTGTGCGGGGCGGGGATTTTTCCCGCTTCAAACACCTCAGACACACTCATTTCGCCACCGATGAGGCCGTCGCCGATCACATAGCGGAGCTTCGTGCCGACTGGGCCGATCGGGAGTGATGAGCACCATCTATCTCGACACGAATGTCTTCATCGCGGCTTTCGAAACCACTGGAACGCTCTCTGAAGCCGCTTGGGATATTTTACATGCCGTCACGTCCGGAGATTTGCACGCTTCCACGAGCGAACTCACCTTGGCTGAACTCCTGGTCAAGCCTCTTCGGCTCGGCTCTGACCTCATGGTGGAACTCTATACGGGTCTGATCACCACTGGCGGTTCGTTATCGGTCTTGCCCGTTGATCGGGCTGTGCTGGTCAGATCGGCCCAAATTCGAAAGTCGCAACTCGGAGTGAAGCTGCCGGACGCTATCCACCTTGCCACGGCTCTAGGCACCGGCTGCAGTTGCTTCGTCACCGATGATCGGCGGTTGAAGCCATTGCCATCCTTACCGGCGATCGCCCTTGCTCCAGATACTTTTGCGAAAATCGAAGACCTTCTGCGATGACCGCTCCCCTCCTAGAGGTCCGCGACCTATCGATCGCCTTCGCCCAGGGTGGCCACGCCACGCTCGCGGTCGATCGCATCTCGTTCAGCCTCGACAAGGGTAAGACCCTGGCGCTGGTGGGCGAATCGGGCTCGGGCAAGTCCATCACCTCGCTGGCCATCGCGCGCCTGCTCGGCACGGCAGGCGCCACCCATCCTTCGGGCGCAATCCTGTTCAAGGGTCAGGATCTGCTCAAGGCCGACGAGCGCACCATGCGGGGCATCCGGGGTGAAAGCATCACCATGGTGTTCCAGGAACCCATGACGTCGCTCAACCCGCTGCATACGATCGAGCGGCAGGTGGGCGAAATCCTGGCGCTGCACGGCACCCGTAGCCGCGCCGCGCTGCGGGCCCGCGTCATCGAGCTGCTGGGTGAGGTCGGCATCCCGGACCCCGCCGGACGGCTCGGCGCCTATCCGCACCAATTATCCGGCGGCCAGCGCCAGCGCGTGATGATCGCCATGGCGCTCGCCAACGAGCCCGACCTGTTGATTGCCGACGAGCCCACCACGGCGCTCGATGTCACCGTCCAGGCGCAGGTATTGAAGCTGCTCAAGGACCTGCAGGCGCGGCACGGCATGGCAATGCTGTTCATCACCCACGATCTCGGCATCGTGCGTCGCATTGCCGACGACGTTTGCGTCATGCAGAAAGGCCGCATCGTCGAGGCAGGGCCAACCGCGGCTGTCTTCGCAGCCCCCCAGCACGCCTATACAAGGATGCTGCTCGCGGCCGAACCGAAGGGCGCCCCGCCGCCGATCGACCGCTCGGCCGAAACCGTGCTGACCGTCGATGACCTGAAGGTCTGGTTTCCCATCCGCAAGGGGTTCCTGCGCAAGACGGTCGGCCACGTGAAGGCAGTCGACGGCATCTCGCTCGCGGTGCGACGGGGCGAAACGGTCGGTGTCGTGGGCGAATCGGGTTCCGGCAAGACGACGCTCGGCCTGGCGCTGCTGCGCCTCATTCGTTCGGACGGCCCGATCGCCTATCTCGGGCAACGCATCGACGGGCTCGACGCCAAGGCCATGCGGCCGCTGCGCCGCGACATGCAGATCGTCTTCCAGGACCCGTTCGGCTCCTTGTCGCCGCGCTTGTCGGTGGCCGATATCGTCGAGGAAGGCCTCGGCGTCCAGTCGCGACGCCTCGGCTATGGGGAACGACGCGAGATCGTGGCCCGGGCGCTCGCCGACACGGGGCTCGACCCGGCCGCCATGGATCGCTACCCGCATGAATTCTCGGGTGGCCAGCGCCAGCGCATCGCCATCGCGCGCGCCATGGCGCTCGAGCCGAAATTCGTCGTGCTGGACGAGCCGACCTCGGCCCTCGACATGTCGGTGCAGGCCCAGATCGTCGACCTGCTGCGCGACCTGCAGCAGAAGCGTGGCCTCGCCTACCTGTTCATCAGCCACGACCTCAAGGTGGTGCGGGCGCTCGCGGCCGAGCTCATCGTCATGCGGCACGGCAAGGTGGTCGAGGCCGGCCCGGCGACCGACATTTTCGCCAGTCCAAAGACCGACTACACCCGGGCGCTGTTTGCCGCCGCGTTTCGGGTGGAGGCGGAAGCCGGCGCGGCAGCGAGCCCCTAGCGAAGCGGCTCGGTCGGCAAACTTCGGCCTGCATCATCGCGCGGCTTGCCGGATGCGGCCAAGCTTGCTTCAACGGCGGCAGGGCGCCCGCGCGAGGCGCCGTTCCGGGGAGGCTGCATGTCGTCCTTCATCATCGCCCAGGGTGGCGGCCCGACGGCTGTCATCAACCAGACGCTCTGCGGCGCCATCGCGGCCGCGCGGGAGCTCGACCCGAGCATTCGCATCCTCGGGGCGCGACACGGTATCCGCGGCCTGTTGTCGGGCGATGTCGTAGATCTCGGCGGCCTCAGCACCGATCAATTGCTGCGCCTCGGCAATACGCCGAACTCAGGCCTCGGCTCGACCCGCGACAAGCCAGACCCCGATCGATGCGATGCCATCCTGGAAGCCCTGGAGCGGTTTGAGGCCAGGGCCTTCGTCTATATCGGCGGCAACGACACGGCCGGCACCTTGGAACTGTTGCGCGCCCGTTCGACGGGGGCGTGCCGTTTCGTCCATGCGCCGAAGACCATCGACAACGACCTCGTCGAGAACGACCACGTGCCCGGTTTCATCTCGGCCGCAACCTTCGTGGCGCAGGCGATCGCCTCCGTGGACCTCGATTTCCGCGCCATGCCAGGCATCTATGTGGCGATCGTCATGGGCAGGCATGCCGGCTTCCTCACGGCGGCGCCTGCCGCCTGGCAGTCGGACCCCGACGACGCGCCCCACCTGGTCTACACGCCCGAGCAGCCCTTTGGGCTCGAGCGCTTCCTCGGCGAAGTGGAGGCCGTTTACGCCCGCCTCGGCCGTTGCGTGGTGGCCATGTCGGAAGGCGTGCAGGACGAGGCTGGCACCGCCTTTGCCGAAGCGCTGCTGAAGACCGGGCTGGCCGACCGCGACCAGCACGGCAATGTCCAGTTGAGCGGGGGCGATCTCGGCCTCGAAATCCAGCGCGCCTTGAAGGGTCGCTTCCCCAAGGCCCGTGCCCGCGTCGATACGCTCGGCTATCTCCCACGCGGTTTTCTGGGCGTCATCGATCCCGTCGATCGCGCGGAAGCCCATGCGGCCGGAGCGCTGGCGGCGCGCCGGGCCTTCGAGGAAAGCGGCTCCGTGGTGCTGACCCACGACGGCCAGCGCACGCTGCCGGCTCTCGTGCCACTCGACCGGGTGGCCGGACGAACGCGGCACATGCCGCAGGAGTTTTTCGCCGGGCAGAGCACGCTTTCGGAACGCGGTCGCGGCTACTTCCGTCGCCTGCTGCCGTCCCGCCCCGACCTTTACACGCCGTTTCTGTGAAGGCGGCACCATGACACGCGCGATCCTGCTGGTGCTCGATTCCGTCGGCTGCGGGGCTGCGGCCGACGCAGCCGACTATGGCGACGTCGGGGCCGACACCCTCGGACATATCGCCGAAGCCTGCGCCGCCGGCCGGGCCGACCGGGAGGGGCTGCGGCAAGGCCTATTGCGGCTGCCGCACCTCGACGCGCTTGGCCTCGGGGGCGCCCTGCGGCTTTCGACCGGACGCGTGCCGCCGGGTTTCTCGTTGCCGCCAGCCACCGCCTCCTGGGGGTTCGGCATCGAGCGCTCGAACGGCAAGGACACGCCCTCAGGGCATTGGGAGCTGGCAGGCACGCCCGTGGACATCCCATGGGGCTACTTCCCGACCAAGAATCCCTGCTTTCCGCCGGCTTTTGTCGCGACCCTGCTGGCCGAGGCCGGCCTGACCGGCATTCTCGGCAATTGCCATGCCTCGGGCACCAACATCATCGACGACCTCGGCGAGGCCCATCTGCGGACCGGCTGGCCGATCTGCTACACCTCGGTCGATTCCGTACTGCAGATCGCGGCCCACGAAGAGGTCTTCGGTCTCGACAGGCTTTACGACCTGTGCCGCATCGCCCGTCGCCTGTGCGATCCGTTGCGCATCGGCCGCGTCATCGCCCGTCCCTTCGTCGGCGTGTCCCAGGCAGATTTCCGGCGCACCCCGCACCGCAAGGATTTCGCCGTGCCACCGCCGCCAGGCACCCTGTTCGAGCGGGCCGCCGAGGCGAACCGCTCGATCGTCAGCATCGGCAAGACAGGCGATATCTTCGCGCATCGTCACACCGGCACCGAACTCAAGGGCGCCGACAACGACGGCAACCTCGATCATCTCCTCGACGCGCTCGATACGGTGGCGGATGGCGGGCTGATGGTCGCCAACCTCGTCGATTTCGACTCGGACCATGGTCATCGACGCGATGCGGCCGGCTATGCGGCCTGTCTCGAGCGCTTCGACGATCGCGTGCCCGAACTGTTGGCGCGCCTCCGTCGCGACGACCTCCTGGTCATCACGGCCGACCACGGCAACGACCCGACCTTCCGCGGCACCGATCACACGCGGGAGCACGTACCGATCCTGGCGCATTGCACCGCGCGCGGCCCGATGTCGATCGGCCGGCGCGACAGCTTCGCGGATGTCGGGGCCAGCCTTGCGGCCCATCTCGGCCTCGCGCCGACCGCCACCGGGTCGTCCTGGCTTGCGCGGCCGGCGTCCCGGGCCTGACGCGCACCCCATCACCACGAGACGCTCCGTCCCATGCGCGCCGAAACCCTGCCCGACACGCCGACGCGCTTCGCTCCGGTGCGGGAGCTGCTCCACGACCGGCGGCTCGCCGCCATGCTGGGTCTCGGGTTTTCCTCGGGCATCCCGTTTCTGCTGGTTTACGGCACGCAGTCGGCATGGCTGAGCGAAGCCCATGTGCCGTTGCACATCCTCAGCCTGCTCAGCGAGATGACGCTCGCCTATAAGCTGAAATTCCTGTGGGCGCCCTTCCTCGACCGGTGTTCGCCGCCGGTGCTCGGCCGCCTCCTTGGCCGGCGTCGCGGCTGGATCGTGGCGGCCCAGATCGGGATCGCAGTGTGTCTCGCCGGCATCGCGTTCGGTGATCCCGCGACCCGCCTGTGGTGGACCATCCTGTTTTCCTTTGCGCTCGGCATCGCGGGATCGACGCAGGATGTCGTGATCGATGGCTGGCGCATCACGGCGGCGCCGGTGGAGCGGCAGGCGTTGATGTCGTCCTGGTCGGAGGTGGGTTGGCGCCTCGGCAATCTTGTGTCGGGCGCGGGCGCGCTGTACTTGGCCGATGCGGTCGGCTGGCACGCCGCCTATCTGGTGATGACATTGGCCATGCTGCCCGGCCTCGTGGCCGCCTGGGCGGCGCCGGAACCGGATCCCGACCGGCAGCCGGCCACGCCCTGGCGCGGCTTTACCGAAACCATCGTGGCACCGATCCGTGACCTCGGCGGCCGTCTCGGGCCGGTCGCCGTGCCGGTGCTGCTGCTCGTCGCCGGCTTCCGCATGCCGGGCTACGTATCGAGCGCCATGGCGGTGCCCTTATTCAAGGCCCTGCACTATTCGAACTCGGACATTGCTACCGTCACCAAGCTGTTCGGCTTCCCGGTGGCGCTTGCCGGCACCTTTCTTGCCACGTGGGTGGTGAAGCGCCTGGGACTGATGCCGACATTGCTGATCGGCACCGTCTTCGCTTCGCTGTCGCATCTGGCGCTAGCCTATCTGGCTCTGCGCGGCGACCGCGGCGGCGGTGAGTTCTGGCTTTTCGCGACGGCGGTCAGCATCGACGATTTCGCTTATGCGTTCGCCTCCATCGTGCTGATCACCTACATGTCGGCGCTGAGCTCGAGCCAATATGCGGCCGCCCAATATGCGCTGTTGACGTCGCTTTGCGCCTTCCCGGGCAGCCTGCTGGCCGGGCTGTCGGGCTATGTCATCGAGCGGACGGGGTTCACGGGCTTCTTCACCGGGACGGCGCTGATCGGCCTGCCGGTGGCGCTAATGGCCCTGTGGGTGTGGCGCCATCATGCCTTGGACACGGCGACGGCCGAGGGTCGGTGAGCGCAGCCGTCAGGTCGTCGGCACGGCGCGTGGGCGGCGCTCGGCATCGATGGCCACGAAGCTGAACACGGCCTCTGTCACCTTGCTGGTGTCGTCCGAATCGCGGCTGCGCCGCCACGCCTCGACCCGGATCGTCATCGAGCTGCGTCCCACCTTTTCGATGTCGGCATAAAAGCTGACCTCATCGCCCACCAGTACCGGTGTGTGGAACACCATGGAATTCACCGCCACGGTGGCGCAGCGGCCGCGGGCCCGCAAGGCGGCGGCGTTGCCGGCCGCAAGATCCATCTGGGCCATCAGCCAGCCGCCGAAAATGTCGCCGGACGGGTTGGTGTCGGCCGGCATGGCGATGACCCGGATGTGGGGGCGGCCGCGGTCGATCATCCACAATCCTCCAACAAGCCGGAGCGGCGCGACCCGCCACGCCGTCGAAACGGCGTCATCATGGCAGCTTGGCGAAACCGTCCTTGAAGCCGTTCAGCGTCAGCGGGATGCCGATCCCCTCCTCGGGAGTCTGGAAGATGATGAAGGTCGCGGCCGTGCCGTTCGACAGCTGGTCGATCAGCTTGTCCTCCATCATCACCTCGGCGATGCAGCCGGTGGGCAGGCAACGCACGAAGCCGGCGCGGCCGACATCCGTCTGGTCCACCTTCAGGCCCAGACCCGAAGGCAACAGCACCCCGAGCGGCGCCACGACGCGCAGCAGCCGGCTCTTGCCATCCGCCGTCTTCAGCACAATGACCACCAGGTTCACGTTGGGCCGGTCCTCGGCCGCCACGCTCTGGATCAGCGCGCATTGTTCTTTCTGGGCGCCGGGCGGCGTTTCGCACCGCTCTTCCCAGTCGCCGAACTTCTGCTTCACGACGCCTTGCGCCGAAGCGCCTGTGCCACTGCCGATGAAACAGCCGGCGACCAACGCCACCATGCAGGCCGAAGCCCTCCCTCTGCGCGCCATCCGTCGCGCGGGCGATTGCGCCCCTGCCATGCTGACTCCTTCGGCCTTGTTGCCGTGGCCTAGCAAATGGCGGGTCGCTGTCAAGCCGAGGACGCAGCCACCACCCGGCGACTGCCGTCGAGGCGCGTATGTTTTGCCGCGCGTCCGCGAGACCGATGCCGGCTGGCATTGCGCTGACGACAGCTTTATGGTTGGAACGGTTCAAGGGTGGAAGGCGCGGGCACAACGCGTATGAAAAATATCCACCTGTACAGGGGAGCGGCGACATCATGCCCGGCACTAGGCTCGGCAAGGCCCTTCGGGCTGGATTCGTGTCACTGGGATCGTGCTTTGGCACGCATGCCTTCGCGGCTGTGGCCGGTCACGCGGTCCCGGGGCAGATCGGCTTCCAGGAGGCCGTGACGCCGATCGCCACCGAAATCCACCATTTCCACGATTACCTGATCCTGCCGATCATCGTGGCGATCTGCCTTTTTGTGGCGGCCTTGCTGTTGATCTGCGTGTTCCGCTTCAACGAGACCGTCCATCCGGTACCGTCGAAGACCACCCACCACACCGGCCTGGAAGTGGCTTGGACCATCATCCCGGTGCTGCTGCTCGTCGTGATCGCGATCCCGTCTTTCCGGCTCCTGACGCATCAGCTCGTCATTCCGAAGGCCGACCTCACCATCAAGGCCACCGGCAAACAATGGTATTGGAGCTACGACTATCCAAAGGACCAGAACGGCGGCTTCGGCTTTGACTCGGTGTTAAAGCAGGATGCCGATCTGAAGCCCGGCGATATCCACCTGTTATCGGTCGACAACGAGGTGGTGGTGCCGGTCAACAAGGTGGTGCGGGTCCAGGTCACGGGCGCCGACGTCATCCATTCCTGGGTGGTGCAGTCGCTCGGATCCCGTATCGACGCCGTTCCGGGCCGATTGAATGAAACCTGGTTCAAGGCCGAGCGCGAAGGCATCTATTACGGCCAATGCTCGAAGCTCTGCGGCAAGGACCATGCCTATATGCCGATCGCCGTGCGGGTCGTGAGCGCACCGGACTACGACGCTTGGCTGCAGAGCGCCAAGACGAAGTTCGCCGACAGCCGTCCTGCCGTCACGCGGCTTGCCGACGCCGCCCCGCTGCATCCTTGATCGAAGTCGACGCGTAGCCGAAAGATCGTCCATGCCGAACGCCGCTTCCGTCGACACCGCCGCCCACAGCCACCCGCATGGCTGGCGCCGTTACCTGTACTCGACCAACCACAAAGACATCGGCACCCTCTACCTGATCTTCGCGATCTTCGCGGGGTGCATCGGCGGCATGATGTCGATCTTCATTCGGCTGCAGCTGTTCAATCCCGACTGGCACTTCATGGGCCATCTGGCCCAGGTCATCGGCGAAGCCGACTCGACCAACATGGTCGAGATGGGCAAGAACCTCTACAACGTGCAGATCACCGCCCACGGCCTAATCATGATCTTCTTCATGGTCATGCCGGCGCTGATCGGCGGTTTCGGCAACTGGTTCGTGCCGATCATGATCGGCGCACCCGACATGGCGTTCCCACGGCTGAACAACATCTCGTTCTGGCTGCTGCCGGCCGCCTTCCTGTTGCTCATCATCTCGCTGCATGTCGAGGGTGCACCGGGCATGCGCGGCTTTGGTGGTGGCTGGGTGATGTACCCGCCGTTGTCGTCGAACACCGGCCATCCCGGCCCGGCGATGGACTTCCTGATCCTGGCGCTGCACACGGCCGGCGCGTCCTCGATCCTTGGCGCCATCAACTTCATCACCACCATCCTGAACATGCGCGCCCCGGGCATGACGATCCACAAGATGCCGCTTTTCGCCTGGTCGGTGCTGGTGACGGCCTTTCTGCTGGTGCTGTCGCTGCCGGTGCTGGCCGGCGCCATCACCATGCTGCTGACCGACCGTAATTTCGGTACGGCCTTTTTCGATCCGACCTATGGCGGCGATCCGCTGTTGTTCCAGCACCTGTTCTGGTTCTTCGGCCACCCGGAAGTCTACATCCTGATCCTGCCGGCCTTCGGCATCATCAGCCACATCATCTCGACCTTCTCCAAGAAGCCCGTCTTCGGCTATCTCGGCATGGCCTATGCGATGGTGGCGATCGGCGTCGTCGGCTTCGTGGTCTGGGCTCACCATATGTACACCGTCGGCATGTCGCTCGACACGCAGCGGTACTTCGTGTTCGCCACCATGGTGATCGCGGTGCCGACCGGCGTGAAGGTGTTTTCCTGGATCGCCACCATGTGGGGCGGCTCGATCGCGTTCCGGACGCCGATGCTGTGGGCGGTCGGCTTCGTGTTCCTGTTCACGGTCGGCGGCGTCACCGGCGTGGTGCTGGCCAATGCCGGCGTCGACCGTGCGCTGCACGAGACCTATTACGTCGTGGCCCATTTCCACTACGTGCTGTCGCTCGGCGCCGTCTTCGCGCTGTTCGCCGGTTTCTATTATTGGTTCCCGAAGATGTCGGGATACATGTACAATGAGCGGCTCGGCAATCTTCAGTTCTGGATCATGTTCGTGGGTGTCAACCTCACGTTCTTCCCGCAACACTTCCTCGGCCTCGCCGGCATGCCGCGTCGCTATGTCGACTATCCGTCGGCCTACAGTCTGTGGAATCAGGTGTCGTCCATCGGGGCCCTGATCTCGGGTGCAGGGGTCGTGGTGTTCCTTTATATGATCTACGAGGCGTTCAAGCTGAAGCGCGTCGCGGGCGACAACCCTTGGGGCGTCGGTGCCACGACGCTGGAATGGACGCTGTCGTCGCCGCCGCCGTTCCACCAGTTTGAAACGCTGCCGCGCATCACAGGCGCCGACCACTAGGACGATGTTTCCCTGATGAGTGTGGTGACGGAACGGCAGTCCGGCTTCGAGGACCGATCGAAGGCCAGAACATCGCTGGCGATGCCACGCGATTTTCTGGAACTGTTGAAGCCCCGGGTCATGTCGCTGGTGGTGTTCACCGCCCTCTGTGGCATGCTGGTGGCGCCGGGCCATCTCAACCCGCTGGTCGGCCTCATCGCGCTCTTCGCCATCACGGTCGGGGCCGGCGCATCGGGCGCCCTCAACATGGTCTATGACGCCGACATCGATGCGATCATGACCCGCACCCGCAAGCGGCCGATCCCGGATGGACGCGTGGCGGCGTCCGAGGCGCTGGCCTTCGGGGTGATCCTGTCGATCTTGTCCGTGATGGTCCTGACGCTGGTGGCGAACTGGATCTCGGGCGCGCTGCTTCTTGGCACCATCCTATTCTATGCCGTTGTCTACACGATGTGGCTGAAGCGCTCGACGCCGCAGAACATCGTCATCGGCGGCGCCGCAGGCGCCTTCCCGCCGATGATCGGCTATGCGGTGACGACCGGTTCCGTGACCTGGGCCAGCTTCGTGCTGTTCGCCATCATCTTCGTCTGGACCCCGCCGCACTTCTGGGCACTGGCCCTCATCAAGTCCGAAGAATATGCCAAGGCCGGCATTCCGATGATGCCCAACGTCAAGGGCCCTGACCGCACCCGGACGGAGATCCTGGTCTACACCCTCCTGCTGGCGCCACTCGGTTGCCTGCCCTGGGCCATGGGCCTCGGTGGACCGCTTTACGGCATCGTGGCCGCCGCGGCGGGGGCGACGATGCTGTGGTTCGCGGTTCAGGTTTATCGGCTGCGGGATGGCGAGGCGGCCGCTGCGGCTGCCAAGAACCTGTTCGGCTTTTCGATCCTGTATCTGACACTGCTTTATGCCGTGCTGCTGGCCGAGCATGCGCTCGGCATCGGCCTGTAGAATGGCGCCGTCCCTGCCGAACAGCCCCGAGCCGCTGCCTGGTGTCGTTCTGACACCTGCGGAACTGCGCAGTCGGCGGGCGCGTAACATGGCCATCGGCCTCGCCGTGGCGGCTCTGGTTCTGTTGTTCTACGTGATCACGATCGTGAAGCTCGGCTCTCGGGTCTTCAACATGTTCGACGGCAGCTAGCCGGCATGGCGGCGCCCGGCGCCCGGCATGGCTGGACGGCTGCCGCCGTTGTGGCGGCCGTGGCGGCCATGCTGGCGCTCACCTACGCTTCCGTACCGCTCTACCGCGCCTTCTGCGCCGCCACCGGTTTTGCCGGAACCACGCAGGTCGCCAAGCAGGCGCCCGCGATCTCCGGCGCCCGCACCTTGACGGTACGGTTCGATGGCAATGTCGGGCCCGGCCTGCCCTGGAGCTTTGCGCCCGAGACGCCCGAGATCACCCTGCGCACCGGGCAGACCGCGACGGTCTACTTCAAGGTCCGCAACGACGCCGGGCGGCCCGTCACGGGGCGCGCCGAATACAACGTCACGCCGGACGTCGTCGGCGCCTATTTCGACAAGATCAACTGTTTCTGCTTTTCGGAGCAGACCGTCGGCCCCAACGAGACCGTCGAGATGCCGGTCGTGTTCTTCCTCGACCCCGCACTCGAGCACGACAAGTCGCTTGCGGCCGTCGACAGCGTCACGCTTTCCTATACATTCTTTCCCGTTCGCGACCGCGAGAAGGCGGCCATGACGGACACCGAGACCGGCAAAGCCGGCAGCGACAAAAAACTCTGACGCACGCCGGCTCCATGCCGGGCGAAGCGTCCTATGCGGAAGGAAAGCGACCCGTCATGGCCGACGCCCACGCCAAACCCAAACACGACTACCACCTGGTGGCCCCAAGTCCCTGGCCGCTCGTCGCCTCGGTCAGCGCCTTCATTCTGGCGGTCGGTGGCGTCATGTGGATGAAGGGCATGACGATGCTCGGGCTGAAGCTCGGGCCCTATCTGTTCGTCGCCGGGCTTGGCGGCGTTCTTTACGTGATGATGCAGTGGTGGGTCGACGTGATCCACGAAGCCGACCACGAAGGCGCCCATACCCGGGTCGTGCAGCTTAGCCACCGCTATGGCATGATCATGTTCATCGCCTCCGAGGTGATGTTCTTCGTGGCGTGGTTCTGGGCCTATTTTAACGTCAGCCTGTTCCCCGCCTACAAGACCGAATATCTGCGCGACAGTTTCACGGGCGGGCACTGGCCGCCCAAGGGTGTCGACGTCATCGACCCCTGGCACTTCCCACTGTTCAACACGCTGATCCTGCTGACTTCGGGCACCACCATCACCTGGGCCCATCACGCCCTGCTCGGCAACGACCGCAAGTCGATGCGAACCGGCCTGATCTTCACGGTGGCGCTCGGCCTGCTGTTCACCACCGTTCAAGCCTATGAATATGCCCATGCGCCCTTTGCGTTCAGGGATAATATCTTCGGCGCGACCTTCTTCATGGCGACCGGCTTCCACGGCTTCCACGTCATCGTCGGTACGATCTTCCTTCTCGTGTGCTTGATGCGCGTCATGGCCGGTGCCTTCACGCCAAAGCAGCACCTCGGTTTCGAATTTGCGGCGTGGTACTGGCATTTCGTCGACGTGGTCTGGCTGTTCCTCTTCGCCAGCATCTATGTTTGGGGCAGTTGGGGGGCCGCCATGGAGGCCACGCCTGGCTGATGGCGGATCTGCAGCCCTTGAGCTCACCTGTCGGATCGTGGAATCCGGCTTGGTTCCATGTCGGCATGGGGGCGTGAGCATGCCGGATGGCGCGGATGAAGCGGCTCCCAGTGCTATCTCGGCTGGCCTCGCCGGGCGATGCCCGCGCTGCGGCATGGGTCGGCTGTTCCGCGGCTTTCTCACCGTCGCCCCGCGCTGCGACCAGTGCGGGCTCGATCTCGGCTTTGCGGATGCGGGCGACGGTCCCGCAGTCTTCGTGACGTTGGCAGTGGGCACGCTGGTGGTGGGCCTGGCACTCATCCTCGACATTGCCTACGAGCCGCCGATCTGGGTGCATCTCGTCATCTCGCTGCCGTTGGCGGTGCTGCTCTGCCTCGCGGTGCTCCGGCCCGCCAAGGGCATCCTGGTCGCCTTGCAATATCGAAACAGGGCCGAGCAAGGGCAATTGGAAAGCTGAGCATGGCTCGCCTTCGCGGTCTCGTGGGCCCGGTCCTCGCCTTCCTGCTGGCCTTCGCGCTGTTGATCGCACTCGGGCTCTGGCAGCTGCGACGCCTCACTTGGAAGACCGAGCTTCTCGCGCAGATTGCCGAGCGCACCACGGCACCGCCGCAGCCGCTCCCGCCAGCCGACACGTGGCCGTCGCTGCGACCGGTCGACTATGCCTATCGCCATGTGGTGCTGACCGGCACCTTTCTGCATGGCGACGAAGCGCATGTGTTCCGCCCACTGTCGGCCGAAACGGCCCGTGGCCCCTTTCACGGCCTCGGCGACCTGGTTCTCACGCCGTTGCGGCTCGATGACGGGCGCGTGGTGATCGTCAACCGTGGTTTCGTCCCGCAGGATAGGCTGGCCGCTTCGGCGCGACCAACCGGGCAGATCCCCGGCCGGGTGGTCGTCACCGGCCTGATGCGCGAACCCGAAAGCCGCAATCCCTTTACACCCGCCGACGACCCCGGCGCCGGCACCTGGTTCACCCGTGATCCGGCCGCGATGGCGGCCTGGTTCCACATCGAAGGGGTGGCCCCCTTCACGATCGATGCGGATGCCGGCGCGCTTCCGGGCGGCCTGCCCCAGGGCGGCGAAACCGTGCTCGACATTCCGAACAATCACCTGTCCTACGCCATGACCTGGTTTGGCCTTGCGGGCGGGCTTTGTCTTGTGTTTGCAGGCGTGATCTGGAACCGGGTGGTTCCCCGCGGCGCCGGTCCACCCGACGCCACAGCGGCAAAAAGATTGTAGCCAGCGCGCCGCGAAGGCGGCATGAAGGCAGGAACCGCTAAAGGACACACGTGCACTACATCTCGACGCGCGGCGAAGCGCCGGCCGCGAGCTTCTTCGATGCCATGACCGCAGGCCTTGCGCGGGATGGCGGCCTTTATGTTCCGGACGTCGTCCCGAGCCTCGACGCTGCCACCATCGCAGGCTTCGCGGGGCGTCCCTACGCCGAGGTGGCCGAAGCCGTAATCGCGCCCTTCGCGGCGGATGCTTTCGCGCCCGACGATCTGCGGGAGATGATTGCGGGCGCCTACCGCAGCTTCCGCCACCCGGCCGTGACGCCGCTGGTGCAACTCGAGACCAACCTCTTCGTGCTGGAGCTTTTCCACGGCCCGACCTTGGCGTTCAAGGATGTGGCCATGCAGTTGCTCGGCCGCATGATGGATCGGGCGCTCGGTCGCAAGGGCGAACGCGCCGTGGTGGTGGGTGCCACCTCGGGCGATACGGGGGCTGCGGCCGTCGAGGCATTCCGCGGCCTGCCGCAGGTCGATGTGGTGATCCTGTATCCGCATGGGCGCGTGTCGGACGTGCAACGGCGGCAGATGACCTCCGTGCCCGACGCCAACATCCATGCCATCGCGGTCGAGGGGTCGTTCGACGATTGTCAAAGCATCGTCAAGGCGATGTTCAACCACCACGAGTTCCGCGACGCCGTGCAGCTGACGGGCGTCAATTCGATCAACTGGGCCCGCATCGTGGCGCAGATCACCTATTACTTCGTCGCCGCGGTGGCGCTCGGCGGTCCACACCGGCCGGTGTCGTTCACGGTACCGACCGGCAATTTCGGCGACATCTTCGCCGGGCACGTGGCCAAGCGCATGGGCCTGCCGATCGACCGGCTGGTGATCGCTACCAACGAGAACGACATCCTGCAGCGCTGCCTCGCCGACGGCGATTATGCGCTGCGCGACGTGGCGCAAACGCAGTCACCCTCGATGGATATCCAGATCTCGTCGAATTTCGAGCGCGCCCTGTTCGATGCGCTCGGGCGCGACGCGGCAACGCTGCGGGGCCTGATGGGCGGCCTGCGCCAGGGAGGCCACTTCAGCGTTCCGCCACAGGCCCTGGCGCAATTGCGTGGCGAGTTCGACGCCTTTCGCACCGACGAGGTCGAGACAGCCGACGAGATGCGGCGCACCTATCGCGAAACGGGACACATCCTCGATCCGCATACCGCAGTCGGCGTCCACGCGGCGCGGCGCGCTTTGGCGCAGGAGGGCGGCAGCAGCCCGATGGTGGTGCTCGGGACCGCCCATCCCGCAAAATTCCCCGATGCGGTGGTGCGGGCCACGGGCCAGCACCCTGCCCTGCCGCCCCACATGGCCGACCTGATGCACCGGCCGGAGCGCTTCACGGTGCTGCCGAACGACGTCGCGGCCGTGCAGCGCTTCATCCGCGAGCGGGCCGGAGCCGCGGCGTGACCGTCACGGTCTCCACCCTGCCGAACGGATTGCGCGTTCTGACCGACGCGATGCCGCACATCGAGACGACGGCGCTCGGCATCTGGGTGGGGAGCGGCTCGCGCCACGAAACCGCGGCGCAGCACGGCCTGTCGCATTTCCTCGAGCACATGGCCTTCAAAGGTACGCGCCGCCGCTCTGCCCGCGCCATCGCGGAAGAGATCGAGTCGGCGGGGGGCGACCTCAATGCCGGCACCTCGACCGAGCAGACCGCCTATTACGCCCGCGTGCTGGCGGCAGACACCGGGTTGGCGCTCGACATCCTGGCCGATATTCTGACCGACAGCAGCTTCGATCCGGCCGAGATGGAGCGTGAGAAAAGCGTGGTGATCCAGGAGATCGCCGCCGTCGAGGACACGCCCGACGACCTCGTTTTCGAGATGCTGACCCGCACCGCCTATCCGGACCAGGCGATCGGCCGCGCCATTCTGGGCACGCCCGACAGCGTCGCCGGTTTTTCGCGCGACGCCATCGCGGATTATGTCGCCTCGCAATATGGCGCCGGCAACATGATCGTGGCGGCGGCCGGTGCGATCGACCACGAACGGTTCTGCGACGACGTGGCGAAGCAGCTGAGCGGGGTTCCGGCAACCCCGCATCGGGCCGCCGTGACGGCCCGCTACGTGGGCGGCGACGCCCGCGAGAAGCGTCGGCTCGAGCAGGCCCATGTGACGGTGGCCTTCGAGGCTTTCTCGTTTCGCGACCCGCGCCATTATGCAGCGCATATCTTCTCGCATGCGGTGGGTGGCGGCATGTCGTCCCGGCTGTTTCAGACCGTGCGGGAAGAGCGCGGCCTGACGTATTCGATCCACAGCTTTGACTGGACCTATGAGGATACGGGGCTGTTCGGCTTCTATGCCGCGACCTCGGCCGCTCAGGTGGCCGAACTGATGCCGGTGGCGCTCGATTGCCTTGCCGAAACCACCGAGACGCTGACGGAAGCCGAAGTGGCACGCGCGAAAGCGCAGCTGAAGGTGTCGTTGCTGACCGCCCTCGAATCGTCGAGTGCCCGGGCCGAGCAGATCGCCCGTCAGCACATGGCGTTCGGCCGCATCATCCCCGGGCACGAGATCATCGCCAAGGTGGATGCCATCACGCTGGCGGAAGCCAAGGCGATCGGCGCCGCCATGCTGGCCACCCCTCCGACCGTCGCGGCGATCGGTCCGGTCGGCAAGGTGCCGACGCCCGAACGGATCGCGGCGCGGTTCCGCGGCCTCGCGACCCGGTCCGACCTGGAGCTTGCCTGACCATGGCTTTGTTTCGGCTCGGGCTTCCCGGCGAGAACACCCTGATCCTGCGAGGCGACGGCGTCACCCTGCGACCAGCCGAGATGCGCGATTATGAGGAATGGGTGGCGCTGCGGGATCGCAGCCGCGCCTTTCTGACGCCCTGGGAGCCGATCTGGCCGGCCGACGACCTGACGCGCGTGGCCTATCGGCGCCGCTTGCGGGCTCACACGGAAGAAATCGAGCGCGACGAGGCCTATCCGTTCTTTATCTTTGACGAACGGGAAGCGCTGGTGGGCGGCATCACCATCGGGCAGGTGTCACGGGGCGTCGCGCAAACCGCGACGCTCGGCTACTGGATGGGCCAACCCTTCGCAGGCAAGGGCTACATGAGCCGCGCCGTGCGGGCCGTGGCGCATTATTGCTTCGTGACCTTGCGGCTGCACCGGCTGGAGGCGGCCTGCCTGCCCCACAACGATGCGTCGGCGCATCTCTTGGAAAGCGTCGGCTTCCGCCGCGAGGGCTATGCGCGGTCCTACCTGCGCATCAACGGCGTGTGGCAGGACCACCTGCTGTTCGGCCTGCTGGAACACGATCCGATCCTGTCGCCGCGCCGCCCCCTCAAGCAGCCCTCGTCCGGGCGCTAAAGGTTATCGGTCCAAGCGGACCACCCAGCCTGATCGGGCAGCCGACCGCGACGAATGCCACCATCGCCTGCTTCGGTCTGAACGAAACGAAGGTTTAAATCTCGCTCCGCCGAATCATCCGCGTGAGCGGCATGGATTTCACATCCACCTGATAGGCTCTCAGGACCAACGGCGATTCGGCGGAGATGAACAATGCCGGCGTTCCCAAGCCTCGAAGACTGCTTCCGGCAGGGCACGCAGGCCCGTGACGAAGGCCGGAAGCTCGCTGAAAACCCCTACAGCCTCCGAACGCCGCAACATCGGGAATGGGCCGCGGGCTGGTGCAGCACCTTCGACCTCGACGAAGACGACGATCCTGAATCCATGCGGGTGAAATCGGGCGCCACCGACAAGGACGGGCGGCTGGACGACGACGAAGGTCCGATCAGCGGGTGATTGGGCTGCCCGAAAGCCGAGCCAGGGCGGGGATCTTCGACAAGCTTGCATCGATCTGCGGGCGCGCGATCGTCACGGCACCGACGACAATCAGCATGACGACGCCGAGGGACACAAAGAACAACCGGGACGGGGCCGCTGTGCCGCGGCCATGCAAGGCTACGATGGCGCCCCGAAGTTCGGCATTGTCCTTGTGCATATTGACCAGCGAACGCTTGATGATCTCGATGTCGCGCCGGTTCAGGGCATCCATCGGATTGGGCGTGACCAGATTCGCAGAGGCGGATTCGCCAACCGACACGGCTTCGTCTCCAACCATCCGCTTCAGATCGCCCATGACGCGCCCCGCGACGAGATCAAACGAAGTCCGTTCCGTGCACCGTCTGGACTTAGGGCCTTCCGTAACGACCGCAAAGCCGAATCTCGGGTTATTCTGAATCAGCGTTTGCGCGGCACCGCTCTGCTCTGCCGGATTGTCTCACTCAACGTCAAGATTGGTCGGCGGTGCGTTCACCATAACGCAAATGCGACCGATCAGATCGGTTGATTGACGACCGCATCGATCGAAACGGCGTCATCACCAGATCGGTTTTTCAGGCTGCTCAAGGTTCGTGGTGGGCGCGACAGGGATCGAACCTGTGACCCCTTCCATGTCAAGGAAGTGCTCTCCCGCTGAGCTACGCGCCCGAACCATGCGGACCATGAAGCGGTGAACGTCACGGTGGAAGCTCTATAGGCGGCTGGCGGGTAGGATGCAATATGCAATCGGCGGATCAAAACCGATGGGTGGCCCCAAGCCCCAGGAAATCACGCTCACGACAGGTCAGGATCAGGATCTGCAGGCCGCGGGCGGCCCGCGTCAGCACGTTGCGCATGCGATCGAGCCGGGCGTCGTCGGTGTTCACCAGGGCGTCGTCGAGGATCACGGCGGCCGGGTGGCCGGCCGCCTTCAGGATGTCCGCGAGGGCGAGGCGTGTCACGACCGCGACCTGTTCCCGCGCGCCCATGCTGAGGGCGCCGAACTGTTCCAACACGCCGTCGCGGTAAAGCCCCTCGATCTCCAGGCTCTGATCGTCGAGCCGGATCTCGCTTTCGGGGTGGATCAGCCGAAGATAGGGCGTGACCCGGTCGCGCACCGGCCCGAGCCAACGTTCCTTGGCGTCGCGCTGCGCCGCCACAAGCGTTTCATGCAGCAGCCGGCTCGCCGCGGCTTCGCGCTCCAAGGCGCCCAGGCGCGAGCGGCCGGCCTCGATCTCGCCTTCCAGGGCCGACAGGCGCTCGCCAAGCCCGTCCTGGCCGATCGCCCGCAATTCGACCCGCAGGTCGCGCTGCTCGCCTTCGAGCGTCGCGAGATCGCGTCGGATCTCCCGTTCGGCCCGCTCGGATCGTTCCAGGGTCAGCCGGGTCGCCTCGACGTCGGAGGCTGCGACGGCAGCCTTGGCGGAGGCTTCCGCCGCCAGGGCAGCCCCCAACAGGGCCTCCGCGGCCGTGAGCCGTCCCGTCAGGAGATCGTCGTCAACGCGCCCGCGGACGGCCGCGAGTTCGTCGCTCAACGCATCCCGCTGGCGCAGAGCCGCGTCGCGTCGCTCGTCCAGGGTGGCGGCCTCGGTGGCGGCGGCTCCATCGGCGAAGGCAGCCGCCCGGCGGGCTGCTTCGCTGGCCTGCACGGCCGATCGGGCCGCGTCGCGCTTGCGTCGCGCATCCGCGAGCCCGGCCGCGTCGGACGGTTCAGTCCCCTCCTGGTCGCGGGCGAGCCGCGCCGCGCCGGCTTCGACGGCCTGTCGCAGCGCATCGACGCCCTTCGGGGCCAGCACCGCCAGCGTCTTGGTCAGGGCTGCGGCCTCGGAGGCTGCATCGCCCCGCATTTGGCTCAGCCGGTGCGCTTCCGCCATATTGGCTGTTCCAAGCCGGGAGAGTGCTGCATTCAAAGCGCGCTCGGCGTCGTCGAGCTTACGCCCGAGCGCCGCCGTGCCGCCGCCGGGCCGCAGATGCAGCCGGCCGAAGCCTTCGAGCTCGAGCGTGGCATCCCGGGTCAGGGCGAGCGGCTCGCTCGCAGCATGGACCACGCCATCGAGAACGACCGTTCGCACACCCTCGGGCGCGAAGCTGATCTGCACGCTTGCCACGTCGAGTTCGGCGCGGGCGCGATCGACGGCGCGCTCCAGGCCGCTCAGCGTCGCCAGTTCGTTGGCATCGACCGCGATGGTGTCGATTTGCGCCAAAGCCGCCCGGCGCCGGGCGGCTTTGGCGCAACTCGACA